>CAJNCQ010000005.1:0-124555 GCA_905221265.1 bacterium
ATTAGTATATCACAGCTGTTGACCTATGTCAACACTTTTTTGAAACTTTTTTTACTTTTTTCATCCCTGCGATACACACATAGTCCGTACGGGATTCGAACCCGTGTTACCGCCGTGAAAAGGCGGTGTCTTAACCCCTTGACCAACGGACCTTGAGCTTTTCAACTCTTTCTATTATACCTACTTTTCCTACTTTGTCAAGGACTTTTTTGCCTATTTTCAGTTTATCTAAAATCACTCAATACCACTCTTAATTCTCCTAGAAGTGCCTTGCGTCCTTTGAAACATTCTCCTCCCATGAGACGGTCAAGTTGTTCTTGTTTTTCTTTACTCTGACTTGCCTTGTAATTCTTTAGAAGCTCATGAAAGAGACAATAATCATCCAGTCTCAGTCCTTTTTCTCCTAGGCGATGGCTGATTTCGCTCACCTCCTCATAAGGCTCTTTGTCGAAACGGCGCTTGTGACTTTCCTGTTTACGGATGTAGTCTAGGATGCGATTGCGGAATTTAGTTTTAAAGCACACATATAATCGGCGACGTTCACCAACTAGTAACTCTGGATGGTGACTGACCAGCTCATACAGGCATATCATCCCCTCCTGGTCCCAGTCCTCTTTCTCCCACAGATGTAAATGGTATTCTTTGCGGCACTTATTTACAATCCCTTTACTTTCTTCGTATAATTCTTTCAGATTCATAGGCCTCTCCTTTCTGCATTTAGTTTAACAAAATGCGCGAGCCCCTGAGTCTACTTTCTCTATTCTGTACTTCTTCCTCGCTCAACAGCACATAAAAAGAGAGACAAGGTCTCTCTGGGGTTATTTTTCTTCACTCATTTTTGATTTTACTTCATCATAAGATAGGGCATGTGATTCCTCTTCTACTGTCTCAGGCATTTTTCCTGTTTCGTAAAGAGATTTAATTTGAGTACTATCCAATGTTTCGTATTTCAACAATGCCTCTGCAATCAGTTTGTGGGTTTCACGATTTGATTGAATAATTTCAGCTGCTTTGTTTCGTGCCTCATTCAATAATGAACGAACTTCCTCATCAATCTCATAGGCTGTTTGCTCTGAAATTGATTTTTGAGGACTTTGTGCACCAAACATAGCATGATTACCTTCATATTGAACTGGGCCAAGTTTTTCACTCATACCGTATTCAGTGACCATTGCACGCGCCATCTGAGTAGCTTGTTCAAAGTCATTTGAAGCTCCTGTAGTTTGGACATTAAAGATAATCTCTTCAGCTACACGACCACCCATCAAACCTGCCAATTGCTCTTTCATATCTTCTTTAGAAAGAAGCATTTGATCTTCTTTAGGAAGGGCAATCATGTATCCACCTGCACGTCCACGTGGTACAATAGTAACTTTATGAACAACACGGGCATTTGACAAGACTAAACCAACAATGGTATGTCCAGCCTCGTGATATGCAACCAATTCACGTTCTCTTTGTGATACTGTTTTATCTTTCTTAGATGGTCCCGCAATCACTCTGTCCTCTGCCTCATCAATATCTGAAGCATCAATGACTGACTTGTTGCGACGGGCAGCAACTAAGGCCGCTTCGTTTAGAACATTTTCTAAGTCAGCTCCCACAAATCCTGGGGTTTGTTGGGCAACTAGTTTCAAATCAACATCGTCTGCCAGAGGTTTATTTTTAGCATGAACTTTCAAGATTGCTTCACGACCTTTAACATCAGGGCGACCAACCAAGACTTTTCTATCGAAACGTCCTGGGCGAAGAAGAGCTGGATCTAGAACATCTGAACGGTTCGTCGCAGCGATAACGATGATTCCTTCATTTCCCTCAAAACCATCCATTTCAATCAAGAGTTGGTTCAAGGTTTGTTCACGTTCATCATTTCCTCCACCAAGGCCTACACCACGTTGGCGACCAACAGCATCAATTTCATCGATAAAGATGATGGCTGGCGCTGCTTTTTTTGCATCCTCAAAAAGAGAACGAACACGACTTGCACCAACTCCGACAAACATTTCTACAAAGTCAGATCCTGAGATGCTAAAGAATGGAACTCCTGCTTCTCCAGCCACCGCCTTAGCAAGCAAAGTTTTACCTGTTCCTGGAGGTCCCTCCAAAAGAACACCTGCAGGAATACGCGCACCAAGTTTTGTAAATCGTTTTGGATCTTTTAAGAATTCAACAACTTCGACTAATTCTTGTTTTTCTTCCTCGGCACCTGCAACATCTGAGAATCGTACCTTGATATCTTCTTTGTTAGCAGCTTTGGCCTTGCTACGTCCAAAACTCATTGGATTTCTACTATTATTTCCTCCCATATTTCCCATCATAGAGAATAGGAAGAAGAAGAGAATAGCAAATGGCACAACAGAGACAAGGATATTTATCCACATACCGCTTGAACTCTCATGTTTGACTGTTACCTCAGCCTGGTGTTCAGAAGCAAGCTTTTGCAATTCTGAAACTGTTGAATCCGACGGAAGAATGGTACTTGAGAATCTTTCTACTTTTGTGGCAGTAGGAGTGAAAAATTGAATCCCTGTTTCTTCTTTACTAGTCTTAGGATTTTTATAAACACCAGACACCTCAATGATGCTACCATTTGGCTGATAGGTCAATTCTTTTACATTGTCGGCTGTAATTTCTTTTACCAATTCTGTATAATTAATTTTTTCACTTTTTCCAGCAGCATTTCCAGAGTAAAAATACTGGAACCCTGTTACAAGGAAGAAGATAATTAACAAGTAGAGAAATGGATTTCTAACTAAACCATTATTTTGTTTTTTCATTAAAGAATGCTCTTTCTAATTTGAATAAACTTCTTCTTTCAACACTCCAACATAAGGAAGATTACGATAATTTTCTTTGTAGTCCAAACCATATCCTACTACAAACTCATTTGGAATAGTAAAGCAAGTATAATCCGCTTCAATTTCAACAACACGTCCCTCTGGTTTATCTAACAAAGTCGCGATTTTAACCGAAGCTGCTTCTCTTGCAATAAACATATCTTTCAAATTCTTCAAAGTTTGACCTGTATCGATGATATCTTCTACAAATAGAATATGTCTTCCCTTGATATCTTGAGTTACATCTTGCTTGATATTGATCACACCACTGCTTGCAGTTCCACCATGGTAGCTAGATACCATCATGAAGTCCATCTCAATATGCGTATCAATATGTTTGACCAATTCAGCCATAAAAGGAATTGATCCTTTCAAAATTCCAACAAGAATTGGATTCTTCCCCTCATATTCTTTTGTTAGTTGCGCACCTAGCTTTTTAGCTGCTTCTGTAATTTCATCATGTGAAACGAGGATTTTTTCAATATCGTGTTCTAACATCTTTTTACCTATTCTATTTTTTCTATATAAAGTACAGTGTTCATTATATCATTTTTCGTATTTTTACTCAAATCACTGATAGCAATTCCCAAAATTGAGACAATTTCTCCAAATTGCTCAATAATAGGGGTTGTTTTTCGTTTTTCAATAGGGATTTTCAAATCTATAAATAAACGTCTCAGTTTCTTTCGGTGACCATTCAGGATAAGAACATCGCCAGGTTTTCGACATCTAATATGTACAGATGTTTCCCGTGAAACCGTTACTTTTTGAACAGCGTCCCCTTCAACAGGGATACCAAAAGAAAATAAATAACCCATATATCGAACTTGATTTTGATAGTGTAACACAAGTTCATCTTCCTTTTCATCGGCCTGTGGACTGATTTTGCAAACTCGAAAATTCTGATACTCTTTGATCAATTCATAACCATTTTTCAGTGAGTGACGATACTGACTTTTAGTTGCTAAAATCTGTCGAACTTCTGCAAACTGAGCTTTCGTAAGATTTAAGTCAGGAAATTGATTAAGATAGTTCTGGAGCAAGATTCCTTGAGTTTGTTGAGAGTATGAAAAGAGCTCATTCAAATCTTCCACATCAATTTGTTTAGAAAGCTCCGTTATGGCTACTTGGTAATCTGAAATCTCCCTTCCTAAATCTAAAAGAGCGGATTTAAGACGAGGATTTTCTTTTTCAAGTTCTGGTAAATACCTATTTCGAATACGATTGCGAAAATAGGTATTTTCCTGATTTGTTTGATCTTCGAAATGAAGAATTGCTGGAAAATCCTTTTTATGAAAATGCAATAAGGGACGGATGATTTCAATGTCATCAACTACTTGACTTTCTTTTATCCCTGTTAAATGACGTAACCGACTCCCTCGAATCAAGCGCATCAAAATCGTTTCAACCTGATCATCAGCATGATGTGCTGTTACAAGAGCGGTTGCTCCTGTTTCTTTCATGACCTGTCGAAAAAAATCATAGCGAAAACTTCTAGCACGCGCCTCTGAAAAGTCTCCTGAAAAGCTTGTGATATAAATAGGAAGTCCAGCTACATCAGCTAACTTCCTTAGTTCATTTTCCTCCCAATCAGACTCACTTCTCTGCTTATGGTTAACATGTGCTAAAATCAGCTCAATTCCCAACTCATTTTGATAAGTGGACAATAGATGGAATAAAAACATCGAATCCAATCCACCAGACAGAGCTAATACGACCTTAGAATGTTTTTTGAAATACTCTTTTTGGAGAAAATGATTTAAAAAATCCCGGTCCCTCATTTTAGAACCTCATAGACATCCTTGGCTATCTTAGCAATGGTGTCATAATCAGAATTTTTGGTGAAAATAGAGAGAACGAAAGGAGAGTCCGTATAGACAATCGCAGTGTCATGTTTAAATTCGTCGGCATCTCCAATTTTATGAGCTACCTTAACCGAAACACCTTTCGCAATTCGTTGGTTATCAAAATTCGTTTTACTTAGAGACTCTAAAACAAAACCATTCTGATTATAAATAGCTTCCATGACCTTTCCAGCCATTTTTGAAGAAGTCAATTTATCATTCACATCCCAATCTTCACCCATAATGGTGGACATTTTTTCTTTAAAAGCCCCGTCAGATTGATTGGTCACATAATAACCCAAAATATTATGAGCAACATTGTCAGACTCCTTTGTTACCTTGGTAATTAATTGTTGGAGGCTGTAGTCTTTGTTGTCTCCTGTTTTAGGTAAACTACCGCTACCTTCTGGTTTATAGGATCCAGGAAAGCTATTCACTTCTGGAATATACTTGAAGTTACTATCTAGTGTATACTCCCCTTGATTTATCTTATCTTGAGCATAATAAAGATAGGCTAGCTTCAAGATGC
The DNA here is from genome assembly GCA_905221265.1 of bacterium. Lineage (GTDB taxonomy): Bacteria > Bacillota > Bacilli > Lactobacillales > Streptococcaceae > Streptococcus. Next base: position 5,211 of record CAJNCQ010000005.1, read on the forward strand.
TAGCTGCATAGAGTTTGCTGTCTTCATTCACCCCAGCTTCTTTTCCTGTACTCAGCTGTTTAACATAAATAGAGTAATTTTCATTCTGATAGTTGTTTGACAAGACTTCTTGAACCTTCTGGATACGATTATCTTCTTCTGAAACAAACTCTTTTGATACCCACCCAACTTGATCAATATGAAGAAATTCTTGTCCCTCAGCAAAGAGGGTTCTATCTACTGTTACGCGTTGATAGGGAGAGAGGGATGAAGAAATTTCTTTAGCACCATAAGGACTGTTATAGATAACAAACCCCGGTTCCAACCATACTTGTCTATTTTGAGTTTGAACTTGACTTTGATCATAGACCAAGCGCTTATCTGCAAGGATAAACTGGTGATTATCTAATTTAAAAACAGGAATACCTTGTCTATTCAAACGCCATTCTACGATTTTAAAGGTGGTTCCAGGAGTCAATTTTCCAGACTCCTTAATCAAATCCTCATTTGCATAGATAGCCGTTTCTCTATAAACCATTGGCGATTCAAGGGTTTCTTTATAGTATAATCCATGATCAGACTCAGTTAGGTAATAAATTTCTTGTGAAGAGTAAGGAAGCTGTTTTTCTGTGCTAACTACTCTTGAAGTTATGATAAAAACAGATAGTAGCGATAACACTACTAAGAACTTACGCATTCTTCCCTTCCCTTTCTTCTTGTAATCGTAATAAATGGTTTTTAGCTGCCAATTCCTCTAATTTTTCATCTGATAAACTTAAAAATTGCTCAACAACTTCTAATAAATTTTCCATGACATTACCTCGGAAGCAAATCAGGAATTGTATAAATTGCTTCTCGTTTCTTTGAGTAATAGTACTTGGCGCGTGCATATTTTGCTACATAGTCTTCATCTTTCAACTTTGCAGCAAAAGCAGATTCCTTATCCTTTTCATCACTAAGAGTTTGGTACTGCTCTTTCAACTCTGTCAATTGCTGGCGGCGTTGTAATAACTGATTATAGCTTTGGGCCAAGTTATAAGTTGGTAAAATAAACAACAAAATCATCAAAATAAGGACCCAACCCATAAAACGATTTCGTTTTTGTCTCTCCTTCATCAGGTAACGACGACGTTGATGTTCATTTTGAATAAAAGAATTATTCATCTGTACAATATTTTTAGACATTTTCTTCTACCCGTGTTTCACTGAGAATTTCATACATGCCTGCTGCATCTTCTTTTTTTGTACTATCTTTCATCTCTAGTACTTTAACAAGCAACAACTTATTTCCAAAGCGAATTTCAACTTGGTCATCAACTTTTAAATCCGTTGAACTTTTGGCCAAGATTCCGTTCACCTTGATTCTACCTTTATCTGCTACTTCTTTTGCGACCGTGCGACGCTTAATAATTCGTGATACTTTTAAATACTTGTCTAATCTCATTTTTATTACCTCAAATTATTATTGTACCATTTTTATCCTTTTTATAGAAGAAAAATGTCAAATGAGATTTGCTTCCTTTGATTCTTTTATCTCTAATAAACTTTCTCCAAAAATCAGCAAACCTTCTAAAATTTCATAATCCTTCTTGTTTCGGACATCGAATACGACTTCCATTAATCCCTTATTCTCAGCTATAGCTGCCTTTAAGTTCGTTGCGGATAAGGCTTTAAAATAATCTTGAGCCAAGAACAGTCGCTGAGTAATTGTTTCAAATTGAACTGTAATCTTATTTTCTTTTCTCTCCACACGTTCTACAAATACCTTGTCCAAGTAAGATTTGACCAAACCAATCTCTAAAAGATAGGCCACTACGTCTGGATATTCTCCAAAGCGGTCCATCAATTCTTCTTGTAATTCTTCATAGTTGACACGGTTGTCAATTTGACGAATTTTCTTGTAAATTTCAATCTTATGTCGTTGGTCAGAAATATAAGTATCAGGAAGATAAGCATCAATCTGTAAAATCAACTCAGCATTTCCTTTGGTTCTTGTGTTCCCATTACCGTTACGTTTAGCGATAGCTTCCTCTAGTAACTGCGAATACAATTCAAAACCAACAGAATCAATGAAACCAGACTGCGATTTTCCTAGGAGATTTCCTGCTCCACGAATCGAAAGATCTCGCATCGCAATCTTAAATCCTGAACCTAATTCTGTAAATCCCTTAATCGCTTCTAATCTCTTCTCAGAGACTTCACTAATTGATTTTTCTGGACGATACATGAGATAGGCATAAGCAATACGATTACTACGACCGACTCTTCCTCTTAATTGATACAAGGTTGACAAGCCCATATGGTCTGCATTTTCAATAAATAAGGTATTGGCGTTCGGAATGTCAACTCCTGTTTCAATAATAGTAGTTGTCACCAAAATATCATATTGTCCTTCAATAAAGTCCAATAAAGTGTTTTCCAACTGAATTTCACTCATTTGTCCATGAACATACCCAATCAAAGCCTCTGGAATCAACTCCTGTAATTCTGAAACCTTCTGGTCAATCGTGTCAACTTTGTTGTAAAGATAGTAAACTTGACCTCCACGCTCCATTTCACGTAAAACAGCATCACGAATCACACTGTCATTCTTTTCTAAAACATAGGTTTGAACAGGATAGCGATTGGTTGGAGGAGTTTCAATAACAGACAAATCTCGGATTCCCAACATAGACATATGAAGGGTACGAGGGATTGGTGTTGCTGTCAGGGTTAGAACATCTACTTGTTTTTTCAGGTCTTTCAAAGTTTCCTTATGCTTGACACCAAATCGTTGTTCCTCATCAATAATCATCAAGCCCAAATCTGAAAACACAACATCTTTTGACAAAACACGATGCGTTCCAATCAAAATATCGACTTGACCATTCTTTAATTTTTCAAGTGTCTCTGCCTGCTCTTTTTTACTTCTAAAGCGACTCAACACATCAATATTAACAGCAAAATTTTGGAATCGTTCCTTAAAATTCGTATAGTGCTGTTGCGCTAAAACCGTCGTTGGAACTAGAACGACAACCTGTTTGTGATCATTGACCGCCTTAAAGGCTGCACGCATTGCAACTTCAGTCTTTCCAAAACCAACATCCCCAACTAAAAGTCGATCCATGGGATGAGAATCCTGCATATCTCTCTTGATTTCCTCAATACTACGAAGTTGATCATCCGTTTCAACATAAGGGAAGGCATCATCAAAAGCATGTTGCTCTTCATCATCAGCTGAGAACGCAAATCCTTTCAACTGACTGCGTTCAGAATAGAGTTTAATTAAATCGTCAGCTATATCCTCTACCTGGTTCTTAACTTTTTGCTTGGCCTTTTTGAAATGACCATCATTTAATTTATTAAGTTTTGGCGCTTTACCATCACTTGAAACATATTTGGACAGTAACTGAATCTGCTCTACTGGGATGGAGATTTGATCCCCATTTTGATATTGAACACTGACATAATCACGGTGAATCCCTTTGATTTCAATTGTTTCAATTCCTAGATATTGACCAATTCCATGGATATGGTGAACAACGTAGTCCCCTTTTTCAAGTTCATTATAATCTTTTAATCGCTCTGCATTTGAAGCATGTTGTCTTCTAAAACGACGTTTTAATTTCTTTTGAAAAATCTCATGTTCAGTAATCAGGAGAATTTTTTCATCTACAAAATGAAAACCATGTCTTAGATTACCCTCAATCAAGTTTACAGATTCTTTACAGATACTTGACTCATCTCTGGAATCCAATTTGATCTGGTATTCCTCTAAAACATCCTCCAATGTTTTACTTCCCATTGAATTGCTAGACTGCAAAACAATGGTGTAGTCCATTTTTTTGTATCGCTCAATTTCTTCTTTAAGAAAAGAGAACTGATTGAAAAATTCTTGCATAGGGTATTGATTAAATTGATAAATGTGATCAAACTTGAGATTCCCTAAACCCTTTTGCAGATTAGAAAAAAAGGTCACTGGACTTCGTTTTTTATAGGTTTGCTCTGTATCTGCAAAATACTGCATCTCAGAAAATGATTTACCATTCTGTAAATCTTCTGTAAAGTATTGCGCTAATTCTCTTTCAAAGGTTTCATACTGATTCATCAATTTTTGATAGTCATCAAAGAATACTGGCGTGTCTTTTTCAATATAATCAAATACAGTCCATGTTTTATCATAACATAAGGACAAAAACTTTCGACTATCTGAATGTACTTGTTTTTGATGAAAACTTGACAAAATCTCTTCTAAATAGGATTTCAAAATCGGCGATTGAGTCTTCGAAATTTGCTTTTCTAAAGCTGACTGACCTCGTAAATAGTCACTTTCTTTTAAAAGTATATCACTAGCTGGAAAGATGGTTAGTTCTGTTTGATTTTCCTTCGATAATTGTGTCTCGACTTCAAAAGTACGAATGCCATCAACTTCATCACCAAAAAACTCAATTCGAAAAGGTTCTAACTGAGACATCTCAAAAATATCTAAAATATCTCCTCGAATACTAAACTCCCCTTGAGTCTGTACTTGAGTAACTTTTCGATAACCGATTTCCTTTAATTTGTGAAGAAGGTCATGTTGGTCATATTCTTTACCGACTGCAATCCTTATAATACTTTCTTTAAATCCAGTTGGAGAAGGTAAAATCAATCGACTTGCTGCGATATTACAAACTAAAATCCCTTTCTTAGATGAATCAGTTAAAAAACGCAAGGCTTCAACTCGCGAAATGATTTTTTCTTGTGAAGACATCAAAAACTCTACCATAGGAGAGTCATCTACCAAAAATGGATAGACAAATTCCTCTCCTAAGAGAGAAAGAAGATCACTGATAATTCGTTCTGCTTCTCCATAAGTCGATGTCAGTAGCACAATCTTTTTTTCTTTTTTTAAACTACTTGCAATTGCAAGAGCCTTGGTAGAAGTTGACAGTCCTAGTATTAGTTGTCTTTTCTTATCTGTCAGATTTTGATGCCATTTTTTTATCTGATTATTTTCTGAGAATAAATCTAATAAGGTCACCATTTATCCATTATACCTCTGCATCGTTTTCTCAAAATTTTTCTCTTGTAAATAGTAGTTTACAGCATCGTCAACCTTGTCAATAGACTGTAAAATACCCACATAGTCATCTTGATCAAACTTACTTAAAACATGATGAACAACTGACACGCCTTTTTTGGGTCTTCCAATTCCGATCTTAACACGGTTAAAGACCTGAGTCCCTATATGTTGAATAATAGACTTGATACCATTATGGCCACCTGCTGAGCCCTTTGCTCTTAAACGAATTTTCCCAACTTCTATGTCAAGATCATCGTAAATGACGAGTAAATCTTCAATATCCAAACCATAGTAAGTCAATAGAACATGAACTGCTTTTCCACTTTCATTCATAAACGTCGTTGGTTTGACAAGATAAATTTTTTCGCCATTTAGGAAAAAAGAGGCTAGTTCAGCTTGAAATATCTTGTCGTGTGTAAAGGTGACATTTTGTTTTTTAGCTAGTTGGTCAATCAACATAAAACCAACATTGTGCTTGGTTTCAAAATATTTATCCCCTGGATTTCCCAATCCTACAAGTAATTTAGTCATTTATTTTCCTTTCAAAAGCCAAAAGGGTTGGAATTTTTTTCCAACCTAATTGACACTATTTATTAAATGTTATTAAACGTTAAAGCGGAATTCCATAATATCGCCATCTTGAACGATATATTCTTTTCCTTCTTCACGCAAGCGTCCAGCTTCTTTTACAGCCTTTTCAGATCCGTATTTCACTAGATCCTCATATGACATGGTTACTGCACGAATAAAGCCTTTTTCAAAATCTGAGTGTATAATACCAGCTGCTTGAGGAGCTTTCATACCACGCTTAAAGGTCCAAGCGCGAACTTCTTTTTCACCAGCTGTGAAGTAAGTTCCAAGTCCAAGTAAGTGGTAAGCAGCTCGAGTCAACTTATCAACACCTGATTCTGTCAAGCCAAGTGCTTCAAGAAACTCTTGCTTATCTTCATCATCTAACTCAGAAATTTCTTCCTCAGCACGCGCAGAAATAACGACTACTTCTGCATTTTCTGTCGCTGCAAATTCTCGAATTTTTTTAACATAGTCAATAGAATCTGGATCTGAAACCACATCCTCATCCACATTGGCAACATAAAGAACTGGCTTAGTCGTCAAAAGGAAGAGACCTTTAACAACCTTTTGTTCCTCATCTGTAAATTCAATGGTACGAGCTGATTTTCCATCTTCAAGGACTGGTTTAATCTTTTGAAGAACGTTAAACTCTGCTACGGATTCTTTATCTTTTTGCGTACGTGCCATCTTTTCTACACGCGCATAGCGTTTATTTACTGACTCTAGGTCAGCAAGAATCAACTCCAAATTAATGGTATCAATATCTGCAAGTGGATCCACAAAGGCGTCTTCACGTCCTTGCTCACGCATAACATTTTCATCATCAAATGCACGCACAACATGAACAATCGCATCTACTTCACGGATGTTAGCCAAGAATTTATTTCCTAGCCCTTCTCCTTTTGATGCTCCTTTTACAATCCCTGCAATATCTGTAAATTCAAATGTTGTTGGGACTGTCTTTTTAGGTGTAATCATTTCCGTTAGTTTTTGTAGGCGTTCATCTGGAACTTCCACCATTCCAACGTTTGGATCAATAGTCGCAAATGGGTAGTTTGCTGCCTCTGCTCCTGCTTTTGTAATTGCATTAAAAAGGGTTGATTTACCAACATTTGGCAAACCAACGATACCTGCTGTTAAAGCCATAGTTTCTCATTCTCCGTTCTCATTTCAATCCCTAACATTATAACACAAAAAGGGAAAACTTGCTAACCCTCTAACTAAGGGTTCTTAGTCAATAATCTTATTCATTTTTCGTTCAAAATCATAGCGACTCATCATAACAAGGTGGTCGCAATTGCTACATTTAATTTTGATATCTGCCCCAACACGTGTAATTTCCCAACGATTGGCTTTTTTACCAGTTGATTTAATGGTACAAGCATGTGGCTTTTTCATTTCAACAAAATTTCCAACTTGATACATACTACTCTCCTTTTCTTTTTCGATTATATCATAAAAGAGGCGAGCTAGGCTCAACCTCTTTAACTTAATTTGTACGAACTGGTGTAATGAGCTGCATGAAGTCTTCATCAGTATCTGCTGGAACAAGAGTGAATGGACGAACAGCTGAGATAAAGCTGATAGTTACTTTTTCGCTATTTAAAGCCTTAAGAGAATCAATCAAGTAAGTCGGGTTGAAACTAATGGTCAAATCATCCCCAGTAACCTGCTCAGTATCGATTTCTTCGTTTACTTTACCAACTTCAGGAGAATGAACATGGGCGCTAACAACACCACCTTTAATTTCAAGCTTCACAGTACCATTTTGAGTCGCACTTGATAAGAGGCGAGCACGCTCCATAGATTGACGCAAATTAACCACATCAAAAGTAATTGTAGTGTTAAAGTCTGTTGGAATCAAGCGATCTGTATCAGGATAGTTCCCTTCTAGGAGACGAGTGTAGAAGCTAATATTTTCGTTTCTAAAGAGGATTTGATTATTGGCAAAGAAAATCTCCACTGTTTCGATATCATCTGTAAATACAGCTGAAAATTCGCGTAGAGAGCGACTAGGAATTACAACATCGAAATCATCGCCATTTTTTTCAAGAGTCAATTTTTTCTGGCTAAGACGATGAGAGTCTGTCGCAACTGTTTTTAGTTCTTTGTGTTGGCTCAATACGAAGTGTACACCTGTTAAGATGGGACGACTTTCTTGCGTACTTGCAGCAAAAGCTGTCTCATTGATAATTTTCTTGAGCAGTTTTGTTTCAAGAACCAAAGGAGTACTTGCTGAAATTTCTTGGATTCGTGGATATTGTTCGCTATCTTTTCCTTTTAGGGTGATTTCTGATTTTCCACTTGTTAAGACAATTTGTTTTTGTTCAATTTCTTTGAAATCTAGCGTTACATCTGGAAGACTAGATACAACATTGATAAAGAAAGAAGCTTCAAGAAGAATCGAACCTAAGGAAGTAATCAAAAGACCTGCATCTTCATTCTTTTGAGAAATGAAATTTTCAATGGAAATTTGACCATTTGATCCAATTAAAGTAATTCCTTCATTGGTAACATCAATTTTGATGGTTGATAAAATTGGAATAGCATTTTTGGAGCTAATTGCTCGTTTTGTGGTATTTAGGGCTTGTAGAAATAAATTTTTATTAATTGAAAAATGAATCATGGATTCTCCTTTATTTATTTTTAGTATTAGAAGGATAATAGAAATAATAGAGTGTGTGAATTCTGTGGAAAACTGATTTCTATTTAATGACTTCAAGCTTTTTAGCTTGTTTAAAAAATGTGGATAAAAAAGATAGAAAAGGAAAAGTTATCCACAAACTATTTAATTTTCTTTTTGATTGCTTCGATTTCTAAGCGTAAATTATCGTCTTCGTCAATCAAGGATTTAATTTTAGCATGGGCATGAATAACGGTGGTGTGATCCTTTCCTCCGAATTCTTTTCCGATTTTTGGAAGACTATTATCTGTCAGTTCTCTAGCTAGATACATGGCCACTTGACGCGCCAAAACGATATTTTGAACTCGTCTCGTCCCCTTCATTTCTTTGACACTCACTCCATAAAAATTACCAACTTCAGTTTGGATTTTGTCAATTGGAATGACTAGCAGTTGGCTAACATCTTGTTTGCGAGCTCTGATAGCTTCAGCAGCGATATCAATAGTGATGTCTTTAATCTTCTTTACTCTGGCAATTAAAGTGATATCGTTGATTGCTCCTTCAAGTTCTCGAACATTTGAATCGAATTGACCAGCCAGATATTCTAGGGTATCACTCTGGAAATGGTAGTTTAAATGTTCCGTTTTACTTTGAAGAATGGCAATTCGTGTTTCAAAGTCAGGTGGTGTGATATTTTGAGTCAAGCCCCAGCTAAAGCGCGTGACAAGTCTTTCCTCAAGGCCCTCTAAATGTTTAGGACTTCGGTCACTAGTCAGAACGATTTGTTTTTGATTGCTATGAAGAGCATTGAAGGTATTGAAAAATTCTTCTTGAGTTGCAACTTTTTTACCGCTGAGAGATTGGATATCATCGATCAGTAAGAGATCAAGGCTACGGTAAGTCTTTTTGAATTTCTCCATTTCCCCAAGTCTCAGGTGTTCAAGAAAATCATTGATAAAACTTTCAGCAGGAATATACTTAACCCGAGCTTCAGGAATATTTTTTAGAATTTCATTTCCGATAGCATTCAGTAAGTGGGTTTTCCCTAGTCCAGGACCACCATAAATGAAAAGGGGATTATAAGTCAAGGCGAGATCTTCGGAAACAGCCAGAGCAGCAGACTTAGCCCAGATATTCCCATCTCCTTGAATAAAGTTATCAAAGGTATATTTTTCCTTCAATCCTGTTTCAGAATATGGAATAGCAAGATTGGCCTGTGAAGCAACATAATGATTGCTATTTTCAGAATCCATGACATAGGTTGAAGATTCTTTCTCAGGCTTTGTTAAGACAAATTGAGTTTTTATTTCAGTATCATAAACTTCAAAACCAGCAGCCACAATGATATCTTTGAGTTGTTTTTTCCAAACCATTTCCATTTCAGGTCTAGGTAAAAAGATAGTAGCTACATTTCCCTCCACTTTTATGAGTTCAGCAGGTGTGGCATAGAAATCGTACATGGAACGTGTCAATCTTTCTTGAGCCAATTCCAAGATTTGATTCCAAAATTGTTTTTCTTTCACCGATTATCCCCTCCTTTGCTATATTTGATGTAAAAAGGTTTACTGTTAGACTTATTTTACCATAGATGCTAGCATTTTTCCACAATCTGTGGAAAAGAATCCACAATGTTTACACTTTTTATCCACAGGTTGGGGATAAGTGAGGGATTTCCTTGAATTATTTGGTTTTTTGCTATAAAAAATAGTGGATAAATTTGTGGGTTGAAAAAATAAAAGAACAGCCTTATTTCAGGCTGTTGATAATTCTGTCATATTCTTCTTGGTTTGAAAAAGAAATAATAACCTTTCCAGTATCTTTTTTAGAAAGTTTAATTTCTACATTTAATCCAAGTAGTTTTTTTAATTTATCTTCCTCATCTTTGATGAAAGAATCACTTTTTTTCTGCTTCTTTTGTTTTTTCTCTGTCAGCAGTGTTTCTAACTTTCTCACAGAGATATCTTCGTTTTTGATCAATTGGAAGAAATATTCTTGTTGCTCTTTATCCAAACCAACTAGTGAACGTGCATGAGCTTGAGAAATTTTTCCATTTTCTACTTCAGATAAGATATAATCTGGTAGTGAAAGTAAACGAATAAAATTAGTGATATAAGGTCGAGATTTCCCCATTTTATCCGCTATCTCAGTGTGAGTAAATCCTTTCTCTACTAAAGATTCGTAGGCGCGTGCTTCTTCAACTGGATTCAAGTTTTCTCTCTGTAAATTCTCAATGATAGACTGAATCATCATTTCCTGATCTGAGAGGTGTTTTACAACTGCTGGAATAGAGGTCAGACCAGCCAAGAGAGAAGCTCGATATCGTCTTTCTCCTGCAAGGATTTCATAACCAATTACAGGAGATTGACGAACGATGATGGGTTGGATGACCCCATTTTCTTTGATAGACTGAGCTAATTCTTTTAATTTTTCTACATCAAATTCTTTCCGAGGTTGGTAAGGATTTTTTTGTATGTCCGCGATAGAAATCAGTTTAAGTTTTTCCATGATTCTACACTAACATATCTTTTATTATATGTAAAGTTTTCTTTACACTGATGTCAATTAAGATTCTAAATCACTTGTACTTTTATCTAGTTTAACAGTTGTAGTCTCCTCTTTCCCATTTCGATAGTAGGTGATTTTAATGGTGTCTCCGATAGAATGGTTGTAAAGAGCACTCTGTAAATCTGTTGACGAAGAAATCTCCTTGTCGTCAACTTTGGTAATAACGTCGTATTTTTCAAGGTGACCAGATGCAGGCATATTACTTTGAACAGATTTTACCACTACACCAGAAGTTACGCTACTTGGAATATTGAGTTTTCTAAGATCACTAGCTCCGATATTAGCTAAATTAACCATTTGAATTCCAAGAGCAGGGCGAGTCACTTTACCGTCACTTTCAAGCTGTTTAATAATATTTTGAGCATCATTTGATGGGATTGCAAAACCAAGACCTTCGACAGAGGTTCCACCATTACTTGCAATTTTACTTGATGTAATCCCGATAACTTGGCCCTGAATGTTTACAAGTGGACCACCAGAGTTACCAGGGTTAATAGCAGTATCTGTCTGAATAGCTTTTGTAGAAATCGCTTGACCATCTTGAGATTTTAGAGAGACATTTCGATTGAGACTTGAAATGATTCCTTGGGTAACTGTATTGGCATATTCTGATCCTAGAGGACTACCAATTGCGATTGCAGTCTCACCAACATTTAGTTTGCTAGAATCTCCAAATTCTGCTACGGTTGTGACTTTTTCTGAAGAAATTTTTACGACAGCAATATCAGAGAACGTATCAGAACCGACAATTTCACCAGGAACTTTTGTACCGTCTGCTAAACGGATATCAACTTTTGAAGCTCCTTTAATAACGTGGGTATTTGTCACAAGGTAGGCATCTTTCCCATTCTTTTTGTAAATAACACCAGATCCCTCACTTGCCACTTGTTGAGAGTCGGTATCCGTATCTGTTTCGTCATTTCCAAAAACGCTATTTTGCCGATTTGCTGAGTAAGTGATAACCGACACAACGGCATCTTTCACCTTATTAACGGCCTGAGTAGTTGCATTTTCATTTTTGTAGGAAGTCTGAGTAACAGTGTTTGTAGTGTTATTTGTAGCTTGACTTCCTTGTTTCTGATAAAGCTGCAATGTTACAAAACTTCCCAAGGCCCCACTCAAAAATCCTATCAGAATGATGATAAGAAAGGTAACCCCTTTTTTGTAAAATGTTTGTAAGTGTTTCATAAACGCCTCCGTTTGTTTTTTATTTGATTAAAGTATAAATCTATTAACTTAATCCAAACTTAAAAGCTTAAAGTTTTACACAAGTTGTGGATAACTCGCTTTATTCTGTGAATTTGCTAGTTTTTCTAGATGATTCTTTGTGAATAAGATGTGAAATGAAGTGTGGATATGATAGAATAGAAGAATGAAAATAAAAATTGTAACAGTTGGAAAACTGAAGGAAAAATACCTTAAAGATGGCATTGCTGAATATATTAAACGAATTTCTCGTTTTGCCACTGTAGAAATCATTGAGTTAGCTGATGAAAAAACTCCAGATAAGGCAAGTGAGTCAGAAAATCATAAAATATTAGAAATAGAGGGAAATCGAATTCTTTCTAAGGTTGGAGAAAGAGACTTTGTCGTTGTACTAGCCATTGAAGGAAAAACTCTCTCATCAGAAGAATTCAGTAGACAGCTGGAACAGGCTTCTATAAAGGGATTTTCTACCCTTACATTTATTATTGGTGGAAGTCTGGGACTATCCCCTGCTGTGAAGCATCGAGCGAATCTTTCTGTTAGTTTTGGACGTTTGACCTTGCCACATCAGTTAATGAGATTAGTTCTTGTTGAACAAATTTATCGTGCTTTTACCATTCAGCAGGGATCCCCTTATCATAAATAGAAGATTGACTTACCTCTTATTTTTTGATAGAATGGTCATGTTAGGTCTCATAGCTCAGCTGGATAGAGCATTCGCCTTCTAAGCGAACGGTCGCAGGTTCGAATCCTGCTGGGATCAGTACATTAGAGAAGAAGCTGGGATTACTCCCAGCTTTTTTCTTAAAAAAGTGCATTTCAGGTACAAAACAGTGCAGTTGAGAAGAAATTTTTCTTAAGTAATCTTCATTTTGTATAATAGATTTGTAAGATAACTTACAAGAAAAACAATACAGGAGATTTTATTATGAAAAACACAGTTAAATTGGAACAGTTTAAAAAGCTTACGGAGAAAGAATTGCAGGAGATTCAAGGTGGGGAAAGGAGAATTCCAGACGTAATACGTAGTCTTCTTTTTCAAAAAAGAAAATAATTAAAAATTAGGGTAGGAAATAATGAATTTATTCGGATTGGCAATAGTTATTCTAGGTCTTTTTATTCTTAGCAGAAATTATGAATGGATTTGTAAAACAACTAAAAAAGAATTATATGTGTTCAGCATTTGGCTATTTATATTACAGTTAGTAGTTGAATTTTTCTTTTATTTTGTATCTTTACATGGATTAGGGGGAGAGAAATTTTTATTCCCTTTAGTGATATATGGTTATTTAAGAGGATTAAAGAAATATGATAAGTATAAAGGAATTTTTATTAGTTTATTAATTTCTCTTTTATATCACACTACCCATACATTCATATCGGTAACTTTATCCTCTATAACAGGAGATCAATTAGCATTACAACATGAAGATCTTTTCTTTTTGGTAGTTTTGTTATTAACCTATTTTATAATTAAAAAAATTATTACCTATTTCAACCTAGAACTTAAATATTTTGACAAAGAATATCTCTATTCTTTTTTGAAAAAAGTGCTATATGTATTTATCTTCCTGCATATCGTCTCTTTTATTTCAGATATCGTGAGTACTATTTCTCATTTAAATAGTTTTGGAAGTATTTTATCATCCGTAGTTTTTGTTGGGCTCCTTTTAACCTTCTTTGCAATGAACTCTTACAAGGTTCAAGTTGAAAAAGAGATTGCTCTAAAACAAAAGAAATTTGAACAGAAACATTTACAGACTTATACAGATGAAATTGTGGGTTTGTATAATGAAATTCGAGGTTTTCGTCATGACTATGCTGGGATGCTTGTCAGCATGCAAATGGCAATTGACAGTGGAGATTTACAAGAAATTGACAGAATTTACAAGGAAGTCTTAGTAAAAGCAAATCAAAAATTGAGGTCAGAAAAGTATACTTACTTTGATCTAAACAGTATAGAGGATTCAGCTTTACGAAGTGTGATTGCTCAATCCATTGTCTATGCTCGAAATAGTGGTGTAGAGTTTACATTGGAAGTAAAAGATGTTATTACTAGGTTGTCAATGGATTTACTTGATCTTGTTCGTATCATGAGTATTCTATTAAATAATGCTGTTGAAGGTGCTGCGGATAGTTACTTGAAACAAATGGAAGTTGCAGTCATTAAAATGGATTTTGAAACAGTTATAGTCATCCAGAATTCATGTAAAATCACTATGACGCCTTCAGAGGACTTATTTGCTTTAGGATTCTCTACCAAGGGAAAAAATAGAGGTCTAGGTCTTAATAATGTCAAAGAGATTTTAGAGAAGTATGACAACATTATTTTAGAAACAGAGATGGAAGACAGCACATTTAGACAAATTATTAGATTTAAGAGGGAATTCGAATGAAAGTATTAATTTTAGAAGATGTTATTGAGCATCAAGTGAGACTAGAGAGAATATTGAATGAAATCTCGGAGGAATCAAATATTCCTATTTCTTATAAGACAACAGGAAAAGTTCGTGAGTTTAAGGAATATATTGAAAATGATGAAGTAAACCAGCTTTATTTCTTAGATATTGATATTCATGGAATTGAGAAAAAGGGCTTTGAGGTGGCACAGTTTATCCGTCACCACAATCCTTATGCTATTATTGTCTTTATTACCAGTCGATCTGAATTTGCTACTTTAACTTATAAATATCAGGTATCAGCTCTAGATTTTGTAGACAAAGACATCAATGATGAATTGTTCAAAAAACGTATCGAGCAGAGTATTTTTTACACTAAGAGCATGCTGCTTGAAAACGAAGATGTTGTAGACTATTTTGATTACAACTATAAGGGAAATGATTTGAAGATCCCTTACCATGATATTTTGTATATCGAAACAACAGGTGTTTCTCATAAGTTGCGGATTATTGGTAAGAATTTTGCTAAAGAATTCTATGGAACTATGACAGATATTCAGGAAAAGGATAAACATACCCAGCGATTTTATTCTCCTCATAAATCTTTCCTAATCAATATTGGAAATGTTAGAGAAATTGATCGAAAGAATCTAGAAGTTGTCTTTTATGAAGATCATCGCTGCCCCATCACTCGTTTGAAAGTTCGCAAACTGAGAGATATTCTGGAGAAAAAATCTAAAAAGTAATTGACAATTAGTAAGAAATTGATATAATGGTTATATCTGCTACAGATAGATGGTCCGTTGGTCAAGGGGTTAAGACACCGCCTTTTCACGGCGGTAACACGGGTTCGAATCCCGTACGGACTATTTTATCCGCCATAGCTCAGTTGGTAGTAGCGCATGACTGTTAATCATGATGTCGTAGGTTCGAGTCCTACTGGCGGAGTCAGATAAAAAGAACACCACCCGGTGTTCTTTTTTAGTTGACATCACCTAACATTTTCATAAGGAAGTCTGTCATTTCTTGCGGACTTTCTTTTTTTCCATGGGCAATCCAAGTCTGGCAAACACCAAATAGGGCATTTGTTAGATAAATGCTACTATATTCGAGTTCAATTGGATTTAGTTGTAGTTGCATAAAACGTTTCTGAAGATCAGTGCTAAGCATAATATGCAGTTTATTTCTCAAGAAATTTTGAATTTCTTTTGTCCCATTTTCAGATAAGAGTGCAGCCAAGAGTGGTTCAGACTCTAAATATTCAAATACTTCTAAAATAGCATCTCTTTTATGATGGGCATGTTTTTGGAAAATATACTCAAAGGTATGAAAGAGCTTACTTTGGTAATGTTCAATCATATCATACTTATCCTTGTAGTGAGTGTAAAAGCTGGAACGACTGATTCCGGCTTTTTCTGCTAACTTAACTGTAGAAATTTGATCAAAGGGTTGGTCCATCAATAATTGAACCATGGCATTTTCGATAATTCGTTTTGTTTTTAAACGTTTGTTACTTTCTTTCATAATTCCTTCTTGTATACAAAAATAGACGATGTGTCTAAAAAAGTATTTTTTACCTTGTAATTTGGATTTTTTGATGTATAATCTATTATATCAAAATTTTAGACAATATGTGTAAAAAAGGAGGAAACATGTTTAAAGAATGGAAAGCAATATTTAAAAAACCGACCTTTATCATTGTAATGATAGGAATTTCTCTCATTCCAGCTCTATACAACATTATATTTTTATCGTCCATGTGGGATCCATATGGTCAAGTATCGGAGTTACCTGTGGCAGTTGTCAATAAAGATAAGGAAGCTTCTTATAATGGACAGACAATGACAATAGGTGAAGACATGGTGTCTAATTTAAAAGAAAATAAGGCTTTAGATTTTCACTTTGTTAATGAAGAGGAAGGGGAAAAAGGACTAGAAGATGGTGACTACTATATGGTGGTAACATTACCAAGTGACCTATCTGAAAAAGCGACCTCTATCCTAACGAATCATCCTGAACAGATGCAGATTGATTATAAGACGTCAAGTGGGCATAGCTTTATTGCAAGTAAGATGAGTGATTCTGCAATGACACAATTAAAACAAACTGTCTCTACTAATATTACTGAAACATACACTAAGGCTTTATTTCAAAAAATGAATGATTTGAAGTCTGGAATAAATAAGGCAGTTGAAGGAAGTGAACAATTGGCTAATGGAGCCAATCAGTTGGTGACGGGAAGTCAAACGTTGACGACAAATCTTAATACTCTAGCTAATTCAACTGTAACTTTTTCAAATGGAGCGGATCAATTTACAAAAGGTTTATCTAGCTATGTATCTGCTATAGAGCAATTACATCTTGGTTTAGGAACTTTTAATAGTGGTTTACAAAGTTATACAAATGCTGTCTCACAAGTTGACACTGGACTTGGTCAATTAGCTTCAAAAACTCCTGAGTTGGTGACAGGTGTAAATCAGCTAAATACAGGTATAAAGTCCTATACAGGTGGCGTTTCACAACTGGATATAGGTCTCAATCAATTTTCAGTTGGTGTAAATGCTTATACAAGTAGTGTGAAGGAACTTTCTAACGGAACAAGTCAATTATCCAATCAATCAGATACACTAAGAGATGGAATGGAGCAATTAAATACTGGTATTAAAGAAATTTCAAGTCAATTAGAGTCCTCATCTCAACAAAGTGAAGAAATAGCGCAATTGGCAACAAGCTTAGGAGAACTAAATAAAACACTACAAGCTCTTACAATATCAGATAACACTCAACTGAAAAGTACATTGTCAGAAGCTTTGCCAAATCTAACAACTCTTGCTCAGGGTATTGTGACCAAAAGTCAGACAGAACAAGAGAAAACTATTGCTAATCTTCAATCAACAACTACTTATCAATTTCTTACAGAGGAACAAAAGAAAGAATTGACAGAAGCTATTTCTAAAAATTCTAATTCTACTATTGAGTCAGCAAAAACAATTTTAACGACAGTAGGGGGATTAAAAGAAAGTATAGAGAATTCAGAACAACAAGTCTCTAATCTATCTGATGTGCAGACGAAAGCAAATCAACTCTTACCTGCAGCATCTAGCTCCTTGACAACCTTGTCAAATGGATTTACAACATTACAAACTTCTGTAAATAATAAGTTAGTTCCTGGAAGTCAGTCAATTGAAAAAGGAGTTGTAAACTACACTAAAGGATTGGATACTATTTCTATAGGTGCTAATAAACTAAGTGAAAAGAATGCAAGTTTAACAACTAGTCTGGATCAATTAGTTTCTGGATCAAGTAAGTTGACAGAAAATACATCAACCTTGACAGCTGGAGTAGATGCGTTAGCTGGAAAAGCTCCAGAATTAGTATCAGGTATAGAAAGTTTGTCATCTGGTTCTGCTCAATTGAATAATAAGAGTCCAGAGCTGATAGCAGGTATTACTACATTACAATTTGGCTCTGGTCAATTAACAGAAAAATCAACACAGTTACTTTCTGCAGCATCTCAACTAGGAAGTGGTGCTATGAAGATTGCAGATGGTGCTGGAAAACTAGCAGATGGTGGAACAACCTTAACCTCTAGTCTTGAAGATTTACAGGCAGGAGTTGATTCATTAGGACAAGGATTAGGCAATGCTAATAATCAACTTAAATCAGCATCAACAGAATCTGAAAATGCAGAAACATTATCTGATCCTCTAGTTCTCTCAAAAACAGACAATGACCAAGTTCCTGTAAATGGGATTGCCATGGCTCCTTATATGATATCAGTTGCTCTTTTTGTTGCTGCTATATCTACCAATATGATTTTTGCTAAGTTGCCTTCTGGACGTCATCCAGAGAGTCGTTGGGCTTGGTTGAAGTCTCGTTCTGAAATAAATGGGATTATAGCTGTCTTAGCAGGTGTTTTAGTTTATGGAGGTGTCCATCTTATTGGATTGACTGCTAATCATGAGATGAGAACCTTGATTCTAATTATAATCACAAGTTTAGCTTTCATGTCTATGGTAACAGCTTTAACAACTTGGAATAGCCGTTTAGGAGCTTTCTTCTCTCTTATTTTACTATTATTACAGTTAGCATCAAGTGCAGGGACTTATCCACTTGCCTTGACAAATGATTTCTTTAAATCTGTCAATCCATGGTTACCAATGAGTTACTCTGTATCAGGTTTACGACAAACAATCTCTATGACAGGAAATATTCATCACCAAGTAATTTTCCTTATTATAACACTAGCTTTCTTTACTGCTTTAGGTATGCTAGCTTATCAACCTAAGAAAATGGAAGAAGATTAAAAAGATTGGCCAAGGAATTGGTCAATCTTTTTCTGTCTTAGATAAATTTTGTCTGTGATTATAGATCCCAAAAAGAAGAAGGGCAGTTAGTGAGCAGGCTGTTCCAATAACAAAACCATTGGGGATAAAGGAAAGTGTAATGGTGCCTTTTCCCTTTGGAACATCAACTTTCATAAAACCAGTTTGAGCCTGCTTGATTTCAAGTTTTTTCCCATCTTGGTATGCAGACCAACCTTTGTCATAAGGAATAGTGAAGAAAATAGAGGTATCTTGTTTTACTTCATATGTAGCAAAGACTTTATTTTTAGAGGTGGATACTTCTACAGGTTGTTCTTTAATCTTTTGAATTGCCTCAGTAAGAGCCTGAGTATCTAAACGATAGAAGGTTGGAGATTCAAAGGACACCTGAGAATTTCCAGGGAAACTAACACTGATATTGAAAGTTTTTTGTTCTTCAGTATAACCCAAATTAAAGAAATTAAATGCATTGTCAGTTGTAAAAGTCTTTTTTTCTCCATTGACAAGGATGTCAACTTTCTTTTGCTTATCGTTTGTAAAATGAAGATTTGAAAAAGAGAGATAGACTTGGCTATTTTGAGGAACCTCAATTTGATAATCAATCTTTGCATCTTCATTCGCAGAACCTGTGATGCTCGTTAAACCATCTGAAGTATCTGTTTTATCATATGCTATTGGGGAGAAGTAATTTAAGTTGAGATTAGAAAGCTGGTTTATAAATAGAGCCTGATTATCCAGAGTGTGATTGTTAAAGTTTACATCTGTGTAAATAGATTGAGTGGCAAAGGCAATGGGTAAAGAGAGTTGATTTTTATATAAGGTTAAATGTTCCTTTTGATAAATCTCTTGAAAGCCATACTTACCAAGTGAAGTTTCAGAAATATTGTACTGGATTCCAAATAAACTGTCTGCTAAAAGACTGTTATTTGCATAACGGAGATTGAGGTTGGTTCCAGAGGATTTGAATCCAAGTTTGTCCAAACTAGTGCTAGCTGAACGATTTCGTACAGACGAGAATTGAGAGATTCCATTGTAGTTAAATTTCATACTGTCATTTCCAGTCTGAATTTGCAGTTTTTCAGTACGTGTAAATGGATTGTCAATTTGGTTTAGAATGGATTCCATAGCGGTGATATCTCTATTATAGGCGCTACGAGAAGCAAAGGCCCATTCTTTAGATATTCCTTCCATTTGAGATGAAGCATTTAAGCTTATCTCAGCTGTTATAAATAAAGACAAAAGAATTGCAAATAGATTTATAGAGATAAATTTTCTAATGACTGCAAGAAGTAAAAGAGCATAAACTAGTAGAAATTCAAGAGTGAGCAGGATATTCAAATCAGTTAAAAAAGAATAGTGTGATTTAAAATAGACAGTAGCCCAAAATCCTGTTAGTACAAGAAAAAGTGAGACAAATAGATTCCATAGCTTCAGTTCTTTCAAGCGATTTAAGACTTCTGCTCCAGTATAAATTAACAGAGTGGAAAAAATCCAAGCATAGCGATGCAAAAACATATTTGGGGTATGCATCCCCTGCCAAAATAAATCAAGTGCTTCTATGTAAAAGCTTGTTATTAAAAAAGTAAAAAAAATTGCATAGATAAGTTTCACGTGAAACTTAATGGATTTTATTGTGAAAAATAGAATGGTCAAAATAAAAGGAAGCAATCCAACAAAAATCATTGGTATAGATCCATACTTAGTTGTATCAAAAGATCCAATGAATTGTTTTGCGAAAATATCCAGATACCAGCTACTTTCTGTTTTTAATTTTGTGATGGCAGTTAACTTCTCCCCATGAGTTTGTAAATCAAACAGTGTAGGAAGAGTCATAATCAAACTAGCCATTCCTGCTAAAAAGGAGGTAACAACAAAATCAAGAAAAGATGATTTTCGAGTTTTAAAGTCCCAAGAAATTTGACAGAGATACCAAAAAATAAGAAACAATGCTGTCATATATCCAAAATAATAATTTTGAATAAATAAGATTGACAAACTTGTAAAGTATAGTAGGCGCTTCTTTTGTGTTATAAGTAGGTATAAACCAGTTATAATTAAAGGAATCAAGATAAAAACATCTAGCCAGGTTTTTATCTCTAACTGACTGACAGTGAAGCTCATTAAAGCATAGGAAGTTGATAAGGCCAGTTTTAAAGGCTGAGGGATAGATTGAAATAATTTATTTAAACTAAAGTAGGTTGACAGACCAATCAATCCAAATTTTAAAAGAGTTGTCAGATAAACAGCATCTGGCATATTCGACAGATTAAAAAAGTAAACCAGAGGCGAGAGAAAACTACCCAAGTAATAACTAGATAGAGCATAGAAATTCAGTCCGAGACCACTTGTAAAGGTGTAAAACAAACTGCCATTTCCATGTAGAATATTTCGTAAAGCTACATCAAAAATAACGTATTGATGGAAACCGTCTCCTAATAGTGGAGATGTATTGCTATTCCAGTAGATACTTTGAGTTAGGTATACTACAGTCATAATTACTAAAGGAATGATGAAAGAAACAAAATAGGTCCAATATGTTTTAAAAAATGATTTCATGTTACCTCATAGAATGATAGAAAACTCAGTTGGTTACCCCAACTGAGTTTTGAAGTCTTATTTAGTCTTTCCAAAGTTCTTTAACTTTTGCTTGTACTTCTGCATTTTCTAGGAATTCATCATAGGTTTCATCGATACGATCAATGACGCCATTCTTAGACAAAACAATGATATGGTTTGCCAAAGTTTGGATAAACTCGTGGTCATGACTGGCAAAGATGATTGATTCTTTAAAGTTTTTCAATCCATCGTTCAAGCTTGAGATAGATTCCAAATCCAAGTGATTTGTTGGATCATCAAGTACAAGGACATTTGATTTCAAGAGCATGAGTTTTGAAAGCATGACACGCACTTTTTCTCCCCCTGACAAGACGTTTACAGGTTTGTTAACCTCATCACCAGAAAAGAGCATACGACCAAGGAAACCACGTAGGAAGGTATTGTCATCTTCTTCTTTACTTGCAAATTGACGCAACCAGTCAAGGATTGACTCTCCTCCTGCAAAATCAGCCGAGTTGTCTTTTGGCAAGTAAGAACGGCTAGTAGTAACTCCCCACTTGACAGTTCCTTCATAGTCGATGTCACCCATAATTGCACGAATTAATGCAGTCGTTTGGATGTCATTTTGTCCAATCAGAGCTGTCTTATCACCTGGACGCAAGATGAAACTAATATTGTCTAGAATAGTTTCACCATCAATCTTTACAGTTAGATTTTCTACTGTCAAGAGATCATTACCAATCTCACGTTCTGCTTTAAAGTTGATAAATGGATATTTACGACTAGATGGCACAATTTCTTCTAGTTCAATCTTGTCAAGCATTTTTTTACGAGAAGTTGCCTGTCTTGACTTAGAAGCGTTGGCAGAGAATCGAGCAACGAATTCTTGCAATTGTTTAATTTTTTCTTCCGCTTTGGCATTACGGTCTGCTAGCAATTTAGCAGCAAGCTCAGAAGATTCCTTCCAGAAGTCGTAGTTTCCGACATAGAGTTTGATTTTTCCAAAGTCAAGGTCAGCCATGTGGGTACATACTTTGTTTAAGAAGTGGCGGTCATGGGATACAACGATAACGGTGTTATCAAAGTCAATCAAGAAATCTTCTAACCAAGTAATAGACTGGATATCAAGACCGTTGGTCGGCTCGTCCAAAAGAAGAACATCAGGTTTACCAAATAATGCTTTAGCAAGGAGAACTTTCACTTTTTCACCATTGGCCAATTCGCTCATGTTTTGGTAGTGCAATTCTTCTGGAATATTTAGGTTTTGAAGTAGTTGAGATGCTTCGCTCTCTGCCTCCCAACCTCCAAGTTCAGCAAATTCACCTTCAAGTTCAGCTGCACGAACACCATCTTCATCAGAAAAATCTTCCTTCATGTAAATAGCATCTTTTTCCTTCATGATGCTATAAAGTTTTTCATTTCCCATAATGACGACATCAATAACTCGCTCATCTTCATAGTCAAAATGATTTTGACGGAGAACAGAGAGACGCTCATCTGGACCAAGAGAGATGTGACCAGTTGTAGGTTCGATATCACCAGCTAAAATTTTTAAGAATGTAGATTTACCAGCACCATTAGCACCAATTAATCCGTATGTATTTCCTTCTGTAAATTTGATATTGACATCATCAAAAAGTTTACGATCACTAAAACGTAGTGAAACATCAGATACTGTAAGCAATGTTTTTCTCCTATAATATGTGATACATTTATTCTACTAGAAAAGAGAGAAATATTCAAATTTTTATTTGTCAATTTTATGTCAATTAAGTTTACAGGTTTATTTACAATGATTTAGTTGTTTGATTTGAATAATTTTCTGTTATTTTAACAAAAAAATGCTATAATTGAGGAGACCATTTCGAAGGAGAAAAAAATGACGAAACCCATTATTTTAACAGGAGACCGCCCAACAGGAAAACTGCATATTGGACATTATGTTGGGAGTCTTAAAAATAGAGTATTGCTGCAGGAAGAAGACAAGTATGACATGTTTGTTTTTTTGGCGGACCAACAAGCCTTGACAGATCACGCCAAAGACCCTCAAACGATTGTAGAATCGATTGGGAATGTTGCCTTGGATTACCTAGCAGTTGGATTGGATCCAAGTAAATCAACTATCTTTATTCAAAGCCAAATCCCAGAGTTGGCTGAACTATCTATGTACTATATGAATTTGGTGTCACTAGCTCGTTTGGAACGGAATCCGACAGTAAAAACAGAGATTGCTCAAAAAGGGTTTGGAGAAAGTATTCCGACAGGATTTTTGGTTTATCCGATTGCGCAAGCAGCAGATATTACTGCCTTCAAGGCTAATTATGTTCCTGTTGGGACAGATCAGAAACCAATGATTGAGCAAACTCGTGAGATTGTTCGTTCCTTTAATCATGCTTATAATTGTGAGGTCTTGGTGGAGCCGGAAGGTATTTACCCAGAAAATGAGAGAGCAGGACGTTTGCCTGGTTTAGATGGAAATGCTAAAATGTCTAAATCCCTTAATAATGGTATTTATCTAGCTGATGATGCTGATATGTTGCGTAAAAAAGTCATGAGCATGTATACTGATCCAGACCATATTCGGGTTGAGGATCCAGGTAAGATTGAAGGAAATATGGTTTTCCATTATCTAGATGTGTTTGGTCGTCCAGAAGATGCTCAAGACATTGCAGATATGAAAGAACATTATCAACGTGGTGGTCTTGGTGATGTAAAGACGAAACGTTATCTACTTGAAATATTAGAACGCGAACTTGGTCCTATTCGTGAGCGCCGTATTGAATTTGCTAAGGATATGGGAGAAGTGTACAATATGCTTCAAAAAGGTAGTGAAAAAGCACGTGAGGTTGCAGGTCAAACTCTATCTGAAGTTAAGGGAGCAATGGGACTAAATTATTTTAAATAATAGATAAAATATGAATCGTAAAACTATCTCTTCCATAGGATCACAGGGATAGTTTTTTTATGATTTCTACCATAAATATAATTGACAAATTTTCATAGAATGGTATGATAGATACAATACAAAAAGAGTCAAGCTCAAAAAGAAAGAAAAGAGGAAACTTCAATGTCTAATTGGGATACTAAATTTTTAAAAAAAGGTTTTACCTTTGATGATGTATTGCTCATTCCAGCAGAAAGTCATGTTTTGCCTAATGATGCGGATTTAACAACAAAATTGGCAGATAATCTGACTTTAAATATCCCAATTATTACAGCCGCGATGGACACGGTCACAGAAAGTCAAATGGCTATTGCCATTGCTCGTGCGGGTGGTCTTGGAGTAATCCATAAAAATATGTCTATTGCGCAACAGGCAGATGAAGTTCGCAAGGTAAAACGTTCTGAAAATGGTGTTATTATTGATCCATTCTTCTTGACTCCAGAACATACTATTGCTGAAGCGGACGAATTGATGGGACGTTACCGTATCAGTGGTGTTCCAGTTGTGGAAACACTTGAAAATCGTAAATTGGTTGGTATTCTAACAAACCGAGATCTTCGCTTTATTTCAGATTACAATCAGCCAATCTCAAACCACATGACCAGTGAAAATCTTGTCACTGCTCCTGTCGGTACAGATCTTGCAACAGCTGAAAGTATTCTTCAAGAACACCGTATTGAAAAACTTCCTTTGGTTGACGAAGAAGGTCGTCTTTCTGGTTTGATTACTATTAAAGATATTGAAAAAGTGATTGAGTTTCCAAATGCAGCGAAAGATGAATTTGGTCGTCTTCTAGTTGCTGGTGCGGTAGGTGTCACTTCAGATACATTTGAACGTGCCGAAGCCCTTTTTGAAGCAGGAGCTGACGCAATTGTTATTGATACTGCCCATGGTCACTCTGCAGGTGTTTTGCGTAAAATTGCTGAAATTCGTGCTCATTTCCCAGATCGCACTTTGATTGCTGGTAATATTGCCACTGCAGAAGGTGCACGTGCTCTTTATGATGCGGGTGTGGATGTTGTCAAAGTTGGGATTGGACCAGGTTCTATCTGTACTACTCGTGTGATTGCGGGTGTCGGTGTACCACAAGTGACAGCAATCTATAATGCGGCAGCCGTTGCGCGCGAATATGAAAAAACAATTATTGCTGATGGTGGAATCAAGTATTCTGGAGATATTGTAAAAGCCCTTGCCGCAGGTGGAAATGCAGTTATGCTTGGATCAATGTTTGCTGGAACAGACGAAGCACCAGGTGAAACGGAAATCTTCCAAGGACGTAAATTCAAGACTTACCGTGGTATGGGATCAATCGCTGCAATGAAGAAAGGTTCAAGTGATCGTTACTTCCAAGGTTCTGTCAATGAAGCGAACAAACTTGTTCCAGAAGGAATTGAAGGTCGCGTAGCCTATAAAGGCGCAGCAGCTGATATCGTCTTCCAAATGATTGGTGGTATCCGTTCTGGTATGGGGTATTGTGGTGCAGCTAACCTTAAAGAATTGCATGACAACGCTCAATTTATTGAAATGTCTGGGGCTGGTCTAAAAGAAAGCCATCCTCATGATGTACAAATCACTAATGAAGCACCAAACTACTCTATGTAAGAAGTAAAAAAGAACTCCTGAATTTCAGGAGTTCTTTTTGTTTACAAAGTTGTCAATGTGGGTTTACAGATACTTTACCACTTTGGATATTGAAGATACTAAGATTTTCTGGCAAATTTTGCAAGTGGTCTAAACTTGTTGTTGTGATAAAGGTTTGGATAGATTGTGAAATCGTTTCTAATAATTTTAGTTGTCTAGTGTTGTCAAGTTCGCTCATAACATCGTCAAGTAGTAATATTGGAGATTCTTTAGTAATACTTTCCATTAACTCTATTTCTGCTAGTTTGATAGAAAGTACAAGACTACGATGTTGACCTTGACTTCCAAAACTAGCATCCATACCATTGATATAAAAAGCAATGTCATCTCGATGAGGACCAACACCAGTATTCTTTTTAAATAAGTCTCTTGTTCTACTTTTCTCTAAAGCCGTTTTAAAAGAATTCGTTAGCTGTTCTTCATCAGCAAAGTTTACAGATGATTGATAAGATATTGACAACTCTTCTAATTGATTTGAAATTTCTAAGTGTTTTTTTTGACCAAATTTCTCTAAGTCTTTAATGAATTTTATCCGATGTTTTATGACGCGACAACCATACTCTACTAACTGTTCATCTAAGACCGACAGAAATGTTTCGTCAATCTTTTGATTGGATTTTAGGTAAGTATTTCTTTGCTTGAGTATATGGTTATAGTTTGACAAGTCTGACAAGTAGATTGGTTTAATTTGTCCTAGTTCTATATCTATAAACTTTCGACGAACGGAGGGCGCTCCTTTAATTAACTGGAGATCTTCAGGTGCGAAGAGAACCACATTCATATGTCCGATATAGTCTGAGAGGCGAGCTTGTTTTAAGTGATTGACTTTAGTCACACGCCCTTTTGGTGTTAAATCAATTTCTAGAGGTATAGAGCTTGTTTTTTTCTGTAGCAAGCCAGAAAGATGGAGTTGTTCTTCATCAAAATGAATGAGATTTTTATCTGTTCGAGTACGATGGCTGCGTGTTAAGGCCAAGAAATAGATTGCTTCTAGAATATTGGTTTTTCCTTGCGCATTTTGACCCAAAAAGACGTTTAATTTTGGATTAAAATCAATTTTTGCTTCTTTGTAGTTTCGAAAGGTTTTTATTGTTAAATGCTGGAGCCACATGATTATCTTCCTGGAAAACGTGGAGCTTGTTTGACTTTAGGTGATAAAGTGGTTTTTTGTTTTTCTTTCTTTACACCTTTGTTCATCTCTTTGACAAGTTTAGCAATCCGCTCTTTTTCAATCTTATCTGCTTGATACTCTTCTTGCTCTTTTAAACTTGGCTTTGTCAAGGTGATGTCAATCTTTAAATCAGGAATGTCAATCGTATCTCCAATACGGATTTTTTTCCCACGTCTACTTTCTAACTCACCATTAAAGTAAACTTGATGATCTATTAAAAAGGATTTGATAGCACCACCGCTTTGTATAATTCCAAGTTCTTTTAGGAGGGCTTGGAGCGTAATAAATTCTTCAAATAATTTGTATTCCATAATTCACCTCAATCTTTGGTATTATACCATATTTTCCCTGAAATAACTGAAGGAAAGTCAGTCAAAATGAAAACGATTTTACTTTTGAAAGCTATAAAGAGAACAAGAAAAATTTTGATTTTCGTGGTATAATAGAACTCTATATGTAAGGAGGTAAGGTATGGAGTTGGTGTCTGGAATTTCAGCACATTTTATTCAATCCAAAAAGTTTAAAACAAATAAAATCACTATTCGTTTTACTGCTTCCTTATCTCTTGAGACAATAGCAGGACGCATGTTAAGTGCAAGTATGTTGGAAACTGCCAATAAAGCTCACCCAACATCTCAAGCTTTTCGCAGATACTTGGCAAGTTTATATGGAACGGATATTTCTACGAGTGCTTATCGTAGAGGACAGGCACATATTCTTGACCTAACATTTACCTATGTGCGGGACGAGTTTTTGAGTAAAAAAAATGTCTTGACTTCTCAAATTTTTGAACTGGTGAGACAGACTTTATTTGCCCCCTTAGCTCAAGATGGTGCTTTTGAGCCAGCCTTATTTGAAATTGAAAGAAAACAGTTATTGGCCAGTTTGGCTACTGATATGGATGATTCATTTTATTTTGTTCATAAGGAGTTGGATAGCTTGTTCTTCCGTGATGAGCGTCTTCAATTGAGATACAGTGATTTACGAAATCGCATTTCAAATGAGTCTCCGGAAAGTAGCTACACTTGCTTTCAAGATGCTCTGAAAAATGATCGAATTGATTTCTTTTTCTTGGGTGATTTTAATGAAGTAGAAGTGAAGGAGTGGTTGAGGTCATTCTCCTTTACTGGGCGTCAAATCGATGTCAAGCCTCAGTACAAACAACCATATTCAAATGTCCTTCGGGAAGGAATGATTCGTAAGAATGTGGGCCAATCCGTTTTGGAATTGGCTTACCATTGTTCTACGAGCTATGGAGACAAGCATCATTTGGCCATGGTAGTAATGAATGGTCTGTTAGGTAGTTTTGCTCACTCTAAGCTTTTTACAAATGTTCGGGAAAATGCTGGTCTAGCCTACACTATCTCCAGTCAATTGGATTTATTTAGTGGTCAATTGAGGATGTATGCTGGCATTGATCGGGAAAAGCGCAATCAAGCCAGAAAATTGATGAATCATCAATTACTTGAACTAAAAAAAGGTAATTTTACAGATTTGGAGATTGAACAGACTAAGGAGATGATTCGCAGAACCTTGTTGCTTGCGCAAGATAGTCAGAGCTCACTAATCGAGCGAGTTTACTTGAAAAGTTTGTTAGGGAAATCTACATCAGATTTTGACAATTGGATTGAAAAATTAAATAAAGTTGATAAAGAAGCTATCTGCAAAGCAGCAAATAGTGTTCGGTTACAAGCGATATACTTTATGGAAGGAATAGAATGACACCAGTTACCTTTGAAGAAAAATACTATCCTGCTGTAAAGGAGACGGTTTATCAGACTCGTCTATCAAATGGATTGACAGTGTCTCTCCTTCCTAAGAAACAATTTAATGAAGTTTACGGAGTTGTAACAGTTCGATTTGGATCAGTAGACACAAGCTTTACACTATCTGAAAAAGGTTTACAGTGTTATCCAGCTGGAATTGCACATTTTCTTGAACATAAACTGTTTGAGAGAGAAAATGCTGAAGATATTATGGAGTCTTTTACACGCTTGGGAGCTGATAGCAATGCTTTTACAAGTTTTACAAAGACGAGTTATTTGTTTTCAACAATAGATCATTTATCAGAAAATTTGGATTTACTTGAAGAATTGGTAACAGTTGCTCATTTTACAGAAGAGTCAGTTGAGAGAGAGAGGGAAATTATCCAACAGGAACGTGAGATGTACCAAGATGATCCAGATTCGCGCCTGTTTTTTGCAACATTAGCAAATCTTTATCCCAATACTCCTCTGGCGGCAGATATTGTTGGAAGTGAAAAATCAATTAACAATATCCAGCTAAATGACTTAAAAGATAACTTTACAGCCTTTTACAAACCTGTCAATATGTCTTTGTTTTTAGTTGGCAATTTTGATGTAGATACGGTTGAGAAGTATTTTTCACAAAAGAAACTTAGAAACTTGGAAGAAATGGTAGTAAGGAAGGAGAAGCTTACTTTACAAGCTGTCAAAGAAACAGATAGCCTTCGGATGGAAGTCTCTTCACCAAAACTTGCTGTTGGAATTAGGGGAGCAGGTGAGGTGGCAGAAGAAGATTGCTACCGTTATAATGTTTTGCTAAAATTATTGTTTACGATGATGTTTGGTTGGACTTCTGAGCGATTTCAAAAGTTATATGAGACAGGGAAGTTGGATGCCTCGCTGTCCTTAGAGGTAGAAGTGAATAGCCGCTTTCATTTTGTGATGTTGACGATGGAAACGAAAGAACCTGTTTCTTTGTCGCATCAATTTCGAAAGGCTATTCGCAACTTTACGAAAGATTCAGATCTTACAGAGGAACATCTGGATCTTGTCAAGAGTGAGATGTTTGGGGAATTTTTCAGTAGTATGAACTCCTTGGAGTTTATTGCTACACAGTATGAACCAGTCGACAGAGGAGAAACTATTTTTGATTTACCAAAAATTTTACAAGAAATTACTTTAGACGATGTTCTTGAAGCAGGTCATCGTTTGATAGATGATGGTGATCTAGTTGATTTTACAATCTTTCCAGCTTAAAAGATTAAGTAACCCTAGAAAGAAGGAATGCTAAGTATGAGAAAAAAAACAATTGGTGAGGTTCTGCGTCTAGCCAGAATTAACCAGGGATTGAGTATAGAAGAACTGCAGGCAAAAACGGATATTCAGATGAATTTATTAGAGGCTATGGAGGCTGATGATTTTGATCAACTTCCTAGTCCCTTTTATGCTCGTTCTTTTTTGAGAAAATATGCCTGGGCGGTTGAATTGGACGAGCGAATCATTTTGGATGCCTATGATTCGGGAAGCATGATTACCTACGAAGAGGTAGATGTTGATGAAGAAGACTTGTCTGGTCGTAGACGATCAAATAAGAAAAAAACGTCTTATCTCCCCTTGTTTTATTTTGTTCTATTTGCTTTGTCGATTTTAATTTTTGTGACTTATTATGTTTGGAATTATATCCAGACTCAACCAACGCGTCCTTCTTCGCCTAATTATAGTATTGTGAGCTCAACTAGTTCAACAACTTCAACTAGTTCATCTTCTAGTAGTCAGACGTCTAGTCCATCTTCTACTACGGAATCAACTATTACAGTGTCAGGCGAAGGAAACCGCATTGAAGCTAGGTATAAAACGAGTAAGGAAACCGCTACTGTTCAGCTGGCAGTTTCGGATGTAACTAGCTGGGTTAGTGTTTCAGGAAGCGAGCTAGAGGGTGGTGTGACACTATCCGCAGACAATAAAAATGCAAAAACAACAGTTTCAACTAAGAATCCCGTTACTATCACCTTAGGTGTAGTGAAGGGAGTTACTGTGACTGTAGATAATCAAACAGTTGATACTTCCAAGTTGACGACTCAGACTGGAACTGTAACACTTACATTCACTACAGACTAAGGAAGAACCAATGAAAAAAGAACAAATCCCTAATGTATTAACAATTGGTAGAATTCTCTTTATACCTCTCTTTATTCTTATTTTGACTTTTGGCCATTCACAAGGCAGTCACTTGCTGGCAGTAATCATCTTTGCAGTTGCTAGTATAACGGATTATCTCGATGGCTATCTTGCTCGAAAATGGAATGTAGTCAGCAACTTTGGAAAGTTTGCAGATCCGATGGCTGATAAGCTGTTGGTTATGTCAGCTTTTATCATGTTGATTGAGTTAGGTATGGCTCCAGCTTGGGTTGTTGCTATTATCATCTGTCGTGAACTCGCTGTGACCGGCCTACGGCTGTTGCTCGTTGAGACGGGAGGGACAGTTCTAGCAGCAGCGATGCCAGGGAAAATTAAGACCTTTAGTCAAATGTTTGCCATTATATTTTTGCTCTTACATTGGAATTTAATTGGGCAACTGTTGCTTTATATCGCTTTGTTTTTCACTATCTACTCTGGTTATGATTATTTCAAGGGTAGCGCTCATGTATTCAAAGGGACATTTGGTTCGAAATGAAATCAATTATTGAAGTAAAAGATCTGTCTTTTCGTTATAAGGAAGACCAAGATTATTATGATGTTAATAATGTCTCGTTTCACGTGAAACGGGGAGAATGGCTTTCGATTGTAGGCCATAATGGGAGTGGGAAATCGACAACTATCCGTTTGATTGATGGCTTGCTTGAAGCAGAGTCTGGAGAAATCTGGATAGATGGCCAACTGCTGTCTTCTGAGAATGTTTGGGACTTGCGTCGTCAAATTGGTATGGTTTTTCAAAATCCAGATAACCAATTTGTGGGGGCAACTGTTGAAGATGATGTCGCCTTTGGCCTAGAAAATCAGGGACTTCCTCGTGAAGAAATGAAAAAGAGAGTGGCTGAATCTTTGGAGTTGGTGGGTATGCTGGACTTTAAGAAGAGAGAACCAGCTCGCTTATCTGGTGGACAAAAACAACGGGTGGCTATTGCAGGAGTTGTTGCCTTGAGACCAGCTATTTTGATTCTGGACGAGGCTACAAGTATGTTGGATCCTGAGGGACGCAGAGAACTGATTCAGACAGTTCAAGAGATTCGAAAAGACCACCAGATGACAGTCGTCTCCATTACACATGACTTGGAAGAAGTTGCGATGAGTGACCGTGTCTTGGTCATGAAAAAAGGCCAAGTGGAGTCAACCAGCAGCCCAAGAGAACTTTTTTCTCGGGATGACCTTGACCAGATAGGGTTAGATGAGCCTTTTACTAATCAATTGAGAGAATCTTTGAGAGAGACGGGCTATCAGTTGCCGGATGGATATTTGACAGAAGGAGAGCTAGAGGACAAGTTATGGGAATTACTCTAGAAAATGTGAGCTTTACCTATCAAGAGGGGACACCCCTATCTTCATCAGCCTTGACTGATGTTTCTTTGACGATTGAGGATAATTCCTATACAGCTTTAGTAGGGCACACAGGTAGTGGGAAGTCAACGATTTTACAGCTTTTAAATGGTCTATTGGTACCAAGTAAGGGTTCTGTTCGAGTTTTCGATACCGTCATTACCCCTACATCAACCAATAAAGAAATTCGTCAGATTCGAAAGCAGGTTGGTCTAGTGTTTCAATTTGCTGAAAATCAGATTTTCGAAGAGACTGTTTTGAAAGATGTTGCGTTTGGACCACAAAATTTTGGAGTTTCTGAGGAAGAGGCCAAGAAAATTGCGCGTGAAAAGTTAGCCTTGGTAGGCATTGATGAGTCACTTTTTGAGCGCAGTCCTTTTGAACTTTCGGGTGGCCAGATGAGACGTGTGGCTATAGCAGGTATGCTAGCCATGGAGCCAACTGTCTTGGTTTTGGATGAGCCAACAGCAGGGCTAGATCCTCTGGGCAGAAAAGAATTGATGACCCTGTTTAAAAAACTTCACCTTTCTGGAATGACAATCGTTCTGGTAACGCATTTGATGGATGATGTAGCTGAGTATGCTGATCAGGTCTATGTTATGGAAAAGGGGAGCTTAGTCAAAAGTGGTAAACCGAGCGAAGTTTTCCAAGATGTAGCCTTTATGGAAAATGTGCAGTTAGGTGTGCCTAAAATCACAGCCTTTTGCAAACGTTTGGCAGATAGAGGTATAGCTTTTAAAAAACTGCCAATCAAGATAGAGGAGTTTAAGGAGTCGCTAAATGGATAGTATGATTTTAGGGCGTTATATACCAGGGGATTCCATCATTCATCGCTTGGATCCACGTAGTAAATTGCTTGCCATGATCCTGTTGATTTTGATTGTATTTTGGGCCAATAATCCCCTTGCTAATCTCATTCTGTTTGTAGCGACAGGTATATTTATCGCTTTGTCGGGTGTCTCCCTCTCATTTTTCGTTCAGGGATTAAAGTCCATGTTCTTCTTGATTGCTTTTACGACTCTTTTTCAGCTCTTTTTCATTTCAAGTGGAAATGTCCTATTTGAGTTTTCTTTTATAAGAATAACGGATTATGCTTTGCAACAAGCTGGAATCATTTTCTGTCGTTTTGTGTTGATTATTTTCTTTTCAACCTTGCTGACATTAACGACCATGCCTTTGAGTCTGGCAGCTGCAGTTGAAGCTCTTTTAGCACCGCTGAAACGTGTGAAAGTTCCCGTTCATGAAATTGGTCTCATGTTATCAATGAGTTTGCGTTTTGTTCCAACCTTGATGGATGACACAACGAGGATTATGAATGCTCAGAAAGCTCGTGGAGTTGACTTTGGCGAAGGTAGCATCGTTCAAAAAGTAAAGGCTATGATTCCGATTTTAATTCCTCTTTTTGCTACGAGCTTAAAGCGTGCAGATTCATTGGCAATTGCCATGGAAGCGCGTGGTTATCAGGGAGGAAAGGGTAGAAGTCAGTATAGACAATTGAGATGGAGTCAAAAGGATACACTGGCAATTCTTGTGATTTTGATACTGGGATGTTTCTTATTTTTCTTAAAATCTTAGCAGGTTTGTAGGATTGATAAGAAGCTCACAGTAGCAGGTTTTTAGTATAAAGGTAGGAATATGAACCGTTTTAAAAAATCAAAATATCTAATCATCGTTTTTGTCACAGTTCTGGCAGTTTCTGTTCTATTAGTGACAACCTATTCAAGCGCTATTGTGACAAAACTAGGAGATGGCATTTCCTTAGTAGATAGAATTGTTCAAAAACCCTTTCAGTGGTTTGATACTTTCAAATCAGATTTGGGACATTTGACGCAGACTTACAATGAAAACGAGAGTCTAAAAAAACAGCTCTATCAACTAGAGGTGGAGTCTAATCAATCAGAAAGTTTAAAAAATGAAAATGAACAACTACGTCAGTTGCTGGATATGAAGTCAAAATTGCAGGCTACAAAAACCCTAGCAGCAGATGTGATTATGCGTGCTCCAGTATCTTGGAAACAAGAGTTAACAATTGATGTAGGAAGTTCAAAAGGAGCTTCTGAAAATATGTTGGCCATTGCAAACGGTGGCTTGGTTGGTAGTGTTTCAAAGGTGGAAGATCATTCAACAACTGTCAATCTTTTAACCAACGTTGAAAACACGGATAAGATCTCTGTTAAAATCCAACATGGTTCTACTGAAATTTACGGAATTATCGTTGGTTATGACAAGGAATCTGAACTTCTTAAAATTAGCCAATTAAATAGTAATAGTGACATCAGTGCTGGAGACAAGGTGACTACAGGTGGGCTAGGAAACTTTAATGTCAAAGATATTCCTGTTGGAGAGATTGTTGGTACAACGCATAGCAGTGACTATCTAACACGAGAGGTAACTGTAAAGTTAAGTGCTGATATCAAAGATCTTCATGTGGTAGAGTTAGTGGGGAATTAGCAATGAGATTGTTAAAACAAATTGGTATTTTCTTTTTACTCCCTTTTATTGTGCTAATTGATGCACATATTGGACAACTGGTGGGATCCTTTTTCCCCCACTTTCATTTAGCCAGTCATTTTCTATTTTTGTTTCTCTTATTTGAGACAATTGAGGTTTCAGAATATCTCTACCTAGCCTATTGTTTTATAGTGGGTTTGGTTTACGATATCTATTTTTTCCACTTGATTGGAATTGCCACGCTTTTGTTTATCTTGATAGGTGCTTCGCTCCACAAGTTTAACAGCGTGATTTTGACAAATCGTTGGACAAGGATGTTGACCATTATTGTGATCAGTTTTCTGTTTGATATGGGGAGCTATCTTTTGGCTCTTGCCGTGGGACTGACTGTAGATTCCATGCCGATATTCATCGTCTATAGCCTTGTCCCATCAATGATTCTGAACTTCTTATGGATTGTCATTTTTCAATTTATTTTTGAAAAAATTTATCTATAAGAAAGAAATATAAATGTAACAAAGGCGTAATATTTATTATGTCTTTTTTTGGTATACTAGTAATGTCTCAAATAGAAGGAGTATCGACAGAATATGAAGAAAAAAATCTTAGCGTCACTTTTGTTAAGTACAGTATTGGTCTCACAAACGGCAGTATTGACAACTGTTCGTGCAGAAACAACTGATGAAAAAATTGCTGCTCAAGATAATAAAATTAGCAGTTTAACAGCGCAACAACAAGAAGCTCAAAAGCAAGTGGATCAAATCCAAGGTCAAGTTTCAACAATTCAAGCAGAGCAAGCAAGCTTGCAAGCCGAAAACGAAAAATTACAAGCTGAATCTAAAAAACTTGAAGGAGAAATTACAGAGCTTTCTAAAAATATCGTAGCTCGTAATGCTTCTTTAGAAAAACAAGCACGTAGCGCACAGACAAATGGAGCTGCGACTAGCTACATTAATACAATTGTAAACTCAAAATCAATCACAGAAGCCATTTCGCGTGTTGCTGCAATGAGCGAGATTGTATCGGCTAACAACAAAATGTTGGAGCAACAAAAGGCTGATAAAAAAGCAATTTCTGATAAACAAGTAGCCAATAATGAAGCAATTAATACAGTTATTGCGAACCAACAAAAACTGGCTGATGATGCGCAGGCATTGACAACTAAGCAAGCTGAGTTGAAGGTTGCAGAGTTGAATCTTGCTGCTGAGAAAGCTACTGCAGAAGGTGAGAAAGCTAGTTTGCTAGAGCAGAAAACAGCAGCAGAGGCAGAAGCACGTGCTGCTGCAGAAGCAGAAGCAGCTTACAGAGCACGTCAAACAAGCCAACAGCAATCAGTTGTTGCTTCTGGAAACACAAGTTTCTCAGCTCAAGTACAAGCAACATCAACAACTGACGAGGAGGATTCAAGCTACACTCCGGCACCTGCGCCAGCGCCTGCTAGACAACGTCCAACTTACAGCTCAAATGCTTCAAGTTATCCAACTGGTGAGTGTACTTGGGGAGCTAAAACATTGGCACCTTGGGCTGGAGATTACTGGGGCAACGGAGCTCAGTGGGCAACAAGTGCAGCTGCAGCAGGATTCCGTACAGGTTCCACTCCACAAGTTGGTGCGATTGCATGTTGGAATGATGGTGGTTATGGACACGTAGCGGTTGTTACAGCAGTTTCATCATCAACTCGTATCCAAGTATCAGAATCAAACTACGGTGGAGATCGTACAATCGGAAACAAACGTGGATGGTTCAACCCAACTACAACTTCTGAAGGTTACGTAACATACATCTATCCAAACTAATGTATAAAACGAAGAGACTCAATCGAGTCTCTTTTAATGTTTTTATCCGAAAGTCCTACTAAAATTCTACTAAATAGCTTGAAAACACTGTTGAAATATGATAAAATAAAACCTGTCGTGTAAACGATAATACTCATTCTTGATGAATTGTGAAACTGTTGCCCTTGGGTCGTTTTGCAAGTTGAAATCGAGAAGAGGAAAAAACAAAAAGGAGAAATACTCATGGCAGTAATTTCAATGAAACAACTTCTTGAGGCTGGTGTACACTTTGGTCACCAAACTCGTCGCTGGAACCCTAAGATGGCTAAGTACATCTTCACTGAGCGTAACGGAATTCACGTTATCGACTTGCAACAAACTGTAAAATACGCTGACCAAGCATACGACTTTATGCGTGACGCAGCAGCTAACGATGCAGTTGTATTGTTTGTTGGTACTAAGAAACAAGCTGCTGACGCTGTTAAGGAAGAAGCAGAACGTTCAGGTCAATACTTCATCAACCACCGTTGGTTGGGTGGAACTCTTACTAACTGGGGAACTATCCAAAAACGTATTGCTCGTTTGAAAGAAATCAAACGTATGGAAGAAGAAGGAATTTTCGACGTTCTTCCTAAGAAAGAAGTTGCACTTCTTAACAAACAACGTGCACGTCTTGAAAAATTCTTGGGTGGTATCGAAGACATGCCTCGTATCCCAGATGTAATGTACGTAGTTGACCCGCATAAAGAGCAAATCGCTGTTAAAGAAGCTAAAAAATTGGGTATCCCAGTTGTAGCGATGGTTGACACAAACACTGATCCAGACGATATTGATGTAATCATCCCAGCTAACGATGACGCTATCCGCGCGGTTAAATTGATCACAGCTAAATTGGCTGACGCTATCATCGAAGGACGTCAAGGTGAAGATGCAGCAGCAGTTGAAGCAGAATTTGTAGCTTCAGAAGCTCAAGCAGATTCAATCGAAGAAATCGTTGAAGTTGTAGAAGGCGATAACGCTTAATTCATATAAATAGTAATTACCTAGGAGGGCGGGGCGTAGCCCGGCTCTCCTATTTTTAAAAAATATAGGAGAATCAAAATGGCAGAAATTACAGCTAAACTTGTAAAAGAGTTGCGTGAAAAATCTGGTGCCGGTGTTATGGACGCTAAAAAAGCGCTTGTAGAAACAGACGGCGATATCGAAAAAGCGATTGAATTGCTTCGTGAAAAAGGTATGGCGAAAGCAGCTAAGAAAGCTGACCGCGTTGCTGCAGAAGGTTTGACTGGTGTTTATGTTAACGGTAACGTTGCAGCAGTAATTGAAGTAAACGCTGAAACTGACTTCGTTGCGAAAAACGCTC
This sequence comes from bacterium, assembly GCA_905221265.1. GTDB lineage: Bacteria > Bacillota > Bacilli > Lactobacillales > Streptococcaceae > Streptococcus. Next base: position 43,105 of record CAJNCQ010000005.1, read on the forward strand.
AATTCGTTGAATTGGTAAATGCAACTGCTAAAGTAATCGCTGAAGGAAAACCAGCTAACAACGAAGAAGCACTTGCTTTGACAATGCCTTCAGGTGAAACTCTTGAAGCAGCTTATGTGTCTGCAACTGCAACTATCGGGGAAAAAATCTCATTCCGTCGCTTTGCTTTGATCGAAAAAACAGATGCACAACACTTTGGAGCTTACCAACACAATGGTGGTCGTATCGGTGTTATCTCAGTTATCGAAGGTGGAGACGAAGCTCTTGCTAAACAATTGTCAATGCACATCGCAGCGATGAAACCAACAGTTCTTTCATACAAAGAATTGGACGCTCAATTCGTTAAAGATGAGTTAGCACAATTGAACCACGTAATCGACCAAGACAACGAAAGCCGTGCAATGGTTAACAAACCAGCCCTTCCACACTTAAAATATGGATCGAAAGCACAATTGACTGAAGAAGTAATCGCTCAAGCTGAAGCTGACATCAAAGCTGAGTTGGCTGCAGAAGGCAAACCTGAAAAAATCTGGGACAAAATCATCCCAGGTAAAATGGATCGCTTCATGCTTGACAACACCAAAGTTGACCAAGCATACACACTTCTTGCCCAAGTCTACATCATGGACGATAGCAAGACAGTTGAAGCATACCTTGATTCAGTTAACGCATCAGTAGTTGAGTTCGCTCGCTTTGAAGTTGGTGAAGGTATCGAGAAAGCTGCAAATGACTTCGAAGCTGAAGTTGCAGCCACAATGGCAGCAGCCTTGAATAACTAATGATAAAAGAGGAAGCAATTTGCTTCCTTTTTCTTTGGCTGTAGGGAACTTAGATTTTTCTTTAAATTGAACAAAGAAAAAGCCCTATAATAAGGGCTAAGTGCATTTAGGAGACTACACTTCAAATTCATAGAGTGCTGTAGACAGATAACGTTCGCCGTTATCTGGTGCTAAAGCAAGGACCTTCTTACCTGTACCTAATTTCTTGGCAACCTCAATTGCCCCGTAAATCGCTGCGGCTGAAGAAATCCCAACAAGGAAGCCTTCTTTTCCACCAATTTCACGGCCAAGCGCTAGAGCATCATCTGACGTTACGCGGACGATACCATCATAGGCCTTTGTATCAAGTGTTTCAGGAATAAATCCAGCTGAGATGCCTTGAATTTTGTGAGGTCCTGGTTTTTCACCAGACAAGATAGCTGACTCGTCTGCTTCAACTGCATAAACTTGAATGTTTGAATTTGCTGCTTTAAGAGCGTGAGAAACACCTGAGATCGTTCCACCGGTACCAACACCACCCACAAAAGCATCTAGTCCATCAGAACCAAAAGCAGCCAGTATTTCAGCTCCTGTTGTTATTTCGTGTACTTCTGGGTTAGCTGGATTATTAAATTGGAGTGGAAGGAAGCCGTCACGTTCAGCGGCGATTTCCTGAGCTTTGGCAATAGCCCCTTTCATTCCTTCACTACCAGGAGTAAGGACGAGTTCCGCACCATAGGCTTGGATAATCTTACGTCGTTCCACGCTCATCGTTTCAGGCATGACGATAACAACTTTATATCCCTTAGCAGCACCTACCCATGAAAGACCGATACCAGTGTTTCCACTCGTTGCTTCAACAATGGTAGCACCCGGTTTTAGAATACCATCTTGTTCCGCTTTTTCAATCATGCTAAGGGCAATACGGTCTTTTACTGACGATCCAGGGTTAAAGGCTTCTAGTTTAACATAGACGTCTGCAGCACCCTCTGGAACAATGTTGTTGAGTTTAACAATCGGTGTTTGTCCGATTAGTTCAGTGATATTATTATAAATAGCCATAGATATACCTCTTTTGTATAAGATGATACTAGTATAACGCGCTCAAGGCTATTTGTAAAATATAGAAATCCTATCAAAGTGATAGGATTTTTTTATATCAAGCATCTAAGCTGTAAATTTGTGAATAAATTTAGTAAGTACTATTTATATTTTTATTTACACTAAGTTTACAGGAACCTCAACTTCCCGTAAACCTTGATCTGTTAAAGTAATTTTTCCATTAAAAAACTCCACAAGAGCAGCCTTGATATTTTCTTTCTCTTCCTTATCAACATAAATCATTGTATCAACTTGATCTGTAAAGTTTGTATCCAGCTCCATGAGATTATGTTCTTTAAGGAAGTTACTGTACTCTTGGTATTGAGCGTAGGACATCTGAATGGCTATACCAGCTTGCTCTTTGATTTCAATAATGCCAATTTCTTTGACAGCCAAGGCCACACTACCTGCATAAGCGCGAATCAAACCGCCAGCACCTAGCTTAATTCCCCCAAAGTAGCGAGTAACCACTACGCAGAAATTAGTAAGATTATGATTTTCTAAGACACCGAGCATAGGGACTCCAGCAGTACCACTAGGCTCACCATCATCACTCGTACGCTTGATTTCACTTCGTTCCCCTACAATAAAAGCTGAGCAGTTATGGGTAGCTTTGTAGTGTTCTTTTTTGATGGCCGTGATGAAATCACGAGCCTCTGCTTCACTATAGACACGCTTTGCATGACAGATAAAGCGGGATTTTTTGATTTCTTCTTGGACTTGCCCGTCCTCTTTAATTGTTCTAAATTCCATGATTTAATTGTACTAAAAAAACACCTAAAGCGCTAGATTTTTACGAATAAAGAAGTATGAAAGTAAATCCAAATTATCTCGGTCGCTTGTTTACTGAGAAAGAATTAACTAAAGAAGAATGTCAGATGGCCGTGAAACTGCCAGCAATGAGAAAAGAGAAGGGAAAACTTTTCTGTCAACGGTGTAATAGTAGCATTCTAGAAGAATGGTATTTGCCTATCGGTGCTTACTATTGTAGGGAGTGCTTACTGATGAAGCGAGTCAGGAGTGATCAAACTTTATACTATTTTCCGCAGGAAGATTTTCCTAAGCAAGATGTTCTCAAATGGCGTGGTCAGTTAACCCCTTTTCAGGAGAAGGTGTCAGAGGGATTGATTCGAGCAGTTGAAAAGAGAGAACCTACCTTAGTTCATGCTGTCACGGGAGCTGGAAAGACAGAGATGATTTATCAAGTTGTAGCCAAAGTGATTGACGATGGTGGTGCAGTTTGTTTGGCCAGCCCTCGAATTGATGTGTGTTTGGAACTGTATAGGCGCCTGCAGAATGACTTTGCTTGCAATATAGCGCTACTCCATGGTGAATCAGAGCCCTATTTTCGAACTCCCTTAGTAGTTGCAACAACTCATCAGTTATTAAAATTCTATCATGCCTTTGATTTGTTGATAGTGGATGAGGTGGATGCCTTTCCTTATGTTGACAACTCTATGCTTTACTGTGCTGTAAAGAATAGTGTAAAGGAGGATGGATTAAGGATATTCCTTACAGCAACTTCTACAGATGAGTTAGATAGGAAGGTTCGCACAGGAGAATTAAAACGATTAAGCTTGCCAAGACGGTTTCATGGAAATCCATTGATTATTCCAAAGCCAGTTTGGTTATCGGATTTTAATCGTTACTTAGATAAGAGTCAGTTGTCACCTAAGTTAAAGAGCTCCATTGAGAAGCAGAGAAGAACAGGTTATCCCTTGTTAATCTTTGCATCAGAAATTAAAAAAGGCGAGAAACTAAAAGAAATCTTGCAGGAACAGTTTCCAAATGAAAATATAGGCTTTGTTTCCTCTGTCACAGAAAATCGATTAGAGCAGGTGCAAGCTTTTCGAGATGGAGAGTTGACGATACTTATCAGTACGACAATTTTAGAGCGTGGAGTTACCTTCCCTTGTGTGGATGTTTTCGTTGTAGAAGCTAATCATCGTCTCTTTACCAAGTCTAGCTTGATTCAGATTGGTGGGCGAGTTGGGCGTAGTATGGACAGACCAACTGGTGAGTTGCTCTTCTTTCATGATGGATTAAATACTTCCATCAAAAAGGCAATCAAGGAAATCAAGCAGATGAACAAGGAGGCGGGATTATGAATTGTTTATTATGTGGCCAGTCAATAAAGAGTGACTTGACATTTAGTCACCTCTTATTGTTTAAGAATGAGCACAACTATCTTTGCTCAGCTTGTGATTCTACTTTTGAGAAGATTGGTGAAGACCATTGTCCAAACTGCATGAAAAGAGGGTTGTCAACAACGTGTCAAGATTGTAAACTTTGGTGTGAAGATGGGATTCAAGTTGATCATAAAGCAATCTTCACCTATAATCAAGCTATGAAAGACTTCTTTAGTCGATATAAGTTTGATGGGGATTTTCTGCTTAGAAAGGTTTTTACTCCTGTACTTGCGGATGAGTTGAAAAAGTATAGAGACTATGAATTTGTGGTAATTCCCCTAAGTCCTGAAAGATTGCTTGAGAGGGGATTTAATCAGGTTGAAAGTTTGGTTGAGGCAGCAGGATTTTCCTTTCAAGATTTACTAGGGAAAAGAGAAGAGAAGGCTAGTTCTTCTAAGAATCGCTCAGAACGATTAGCTACTGAAATTCCCTTTTATATTAAAACGGAAGCCCCTCTTCCTAAGAAGATTTTGGTTATTGATGACATCTATACGACAGGGGCGACTATTAATCGTGTGAAGCGACTGTTTGAAGAGGCAGGTGTTTTGGGAGTCAAAACTTTTTCCCTTGTAAGATAGGGAAAAAATTTGCAAAATGAAAATGAAAGCGTTATAATATAGTTAGAAAAATAAAAATGTTTAGAAAGAAGGTACTTATATGATTAAATATAGTATCCGTGGTGAAAACCTAGAAGTAACAGAAGCAATTCGCAATTATGTAGTTTCTAAACTCGAAAAGATCGAAAAATATTTTCAACCTGAACAAGAGTTGGATGCACGTGTCAACTTGAAAGTTTACCGTGAAAAAACAGCAAAAGTTGAAGTAACAATTCCACTTGGATCAATTACCCTTCGTGCAGAAGATATTTCTCAAGATATGTATGGTTCTATCGATCTTGTAACAGATAAAATTGAACGCCAGATTCGAAAAAATAAAACAAAAATCGAACGCAAGAATAAAAATAAGGTTGCAACAAGCCAACTCTTTACAGATGCTCTAGTTGAAGATGCAAATGTTGTGCAGCCAAAAGTGGTTCGTTCAAAACAAATTGATTTAAAACCAATGGATTTGGAAGAAGCACTTCTTCAAATGGATTTGTTGGGGCATGATTTCTTTATCTATGTTGATGTCGAAGATCAAACAACAAATGTTTTGTATCGCCGCGAAGATGGTGAAGTTGGTTTGCTAGAAGTTAAGGAATCATAAAATCTTGACAACTATGTAAAAGTGGTTTACACAATTGTAAACCACTTTTGTATTGCATCATTATACAAGGTATAAATTGAGGTAGTTATGAAAGAGGTAGTGATTGTTTCAGCAGTGCGAACTCCTATTGGTTCCTTTGGAGGAAGCTTGAAGAATGTTTCTGCTGTTGATTTGGGAGCTTTGGTTATTAAGAGTGTTTTGGAGAAGGCGAGCGTGAAACCAGAGCAAGTAGATGAAGTGATTATGGGGAATGTCCTAGGCGCAGGTTTAGGTCAAAACGTAGCTCGTCAAATGAGCATTCATGCAGGACTCCCCGAATTTACACCAGCCTTTACCATCAATAAGGTTTGTGGTTCTGGTTTGAAGGCAGTGCAGTTAGCTGCTCAAGCAATTCGATGTGGCGATGCAGATATTATCGTAGCTGGTGGCGCAGAAAACATGAGTCAGGCACCATATGTTTTGCCAAGTTTCCGTTGGGGTGGCCGTATGGGAGATTCGAAAGTGATAGATATCATGCTCAAGGATGGTTTGTCTGACGCCTTTAACGAATACCATATGGGGATTACAGCTGAGAATGTGGCTGAAGAATATGGCATCAGTAGAGAAGAACAAGATGCTCTTGCTTTGGAATCACAAAAACGAGCAGTGGCAGCCATAGAATCTGGACGCTTTAAAGAAGAGATTGTGCCAGTGGTCATTCCTCAACGCAAAGGCGATTTTATCATCTTTGATATAGATGAATACCCTAGAAAAGATACTAGCTTGGAGAGCTTGTCTAAGCTAGGTCCTGTTTTCAAAAAAGACGGTTCTGTTACGGCAGGAAATGCCTCAGGTATCAATGATGGAGCAGCGGCTGTCTTGGTCATGAGTGCTGAAAAAGCTGAAGAATTAGGACTTCCAGTGATTGCTCGCATTCGTTCGTATGCAAGTGTAGGTTTGGATCCTAAGATGATGGGATGTGGACCGATTTATGCGACTCGCAAGGCGCTTGAAAAAGGCAATTTGACAGTTGATGATCTCGACTTGATTGAGTCAAATGAAGCTTTTGCTGCTCAGGCTTGTGCGGTTGGGAAAACACTTGGCTTTAACACAGATATTGTCAATGTCAATGGTGGCGCGATTGCTCTTGGTCACCCAATTGGAGCTTCAGGCTGCCGTATCTTAGTGACTCTGATACATGAGATGATGAAACGTGATGCCAAAACTGGTTTAGCAACTCTCTGTATCGGGGGAGGGATGGGAACAGCCCTCATCGTTGAACGTTAGATGGTAGTAATCTTAGTGCAGGAGGATAATGAGCTTATTCTCCTTTTTGCATTAAAACCATAAAAAAAATCAATAAGGAAAAGGAGGCTTACCACTTTTTAAAGGTCGCTTTTTAAGGGCATTTGTGATATAATAATGCGCAAGAGGTTTAGAATGAAAAAAAATAATTTAACCCCGATTTCTGCGGTTCTACTAGGGATTGCAACTTTCGGAACTTTAACAATGCTGATTATTTTTTCACAAAATAATGTTGTAACAATCAGTGCCTTGTTTTTATTTGTACTTCTTTATCTGCTTTTATTCATCTGGCAAAAAAAACAGTATGAAAAGAGCGAAATTGAACAAATCCAATACGTAAACCATCAAGCGGAAGATAGCTTGAATACGTTGCTCGATCAAATGCCAGTTGGTGTTCTGAAATTAGACTTATCTAGTGGCGAAGTCGAATGGTTTAATCCTTATGCTGAGTTGATTTTGACGACTGAAGAAGGCGAAATTGATGTTGACTTGATTCAAACCATTATCAAAGCTTCTGTTGGGAATCCTGGTTCGTATGCTACCTTAGGGGAAACACGCTATGCCGTTCATCTGGACAAGGCTTCAGGTGTCCTGTATTTCTTTGACGTTTCAGGGGAATACGAAGCAACTGTCGAATTGGTAACCAGTCGACCAGTGATTGGGGTCATCTCGGTAGACAACTACGATGATTTAGAGGATGCAACCTCCGAATCGGATATCAGTCATATCAATAGTTTTGTGGCAAATTTTGTTTCAGAATTTGCTAGTAAGTATGCTATGTTTTCTCGGCGTGTGGGTATGGACCGCTTTTATTTATTTACTGATTACACAGTTCTTGAGGGCTTGATGAATGATAAATTCTCTGTGATTGATGCCTTTCGTGAGGAGGCAAAACAGAGACAGCTGCCATTGACCTTGAGCATGGGCTTTTCTTATGGTGATGGAAATCATGATGAGATAGGGAAAGTTGCTTTAAGAAACTTGAACTTAGCTGAGGTTCGTGGTGGGGATCAGGTGGTTGTCAAGGAAAATGATGAAACCAAGAACCCAGTCTACTTTGGTGGTGGTTCCGCAGCCTCTGTTAAGAGAACAAGAACACGTACCAGAGCAATGATGACAGCTATTTCAGATAAAATTAGAAGTGTAGACCAAGTCTTTGTAGTCGGGCACAAGAATCTGGATATGGATGCCTTGGGGTCTGCGGTTGGCATGCAGTTGTTTGCTAACAATATCACTGAAAATAGCTATGCTGTTTATGATGCAGAACAAATGTCACCAGATATCGAGCGTGCGGTCAACTTCTTGGAAAAAGAGGGTGTCACTAAGCTCTTGCCTCTGGCTGATGCGATGAGATTGGTCACCAATCGCTCTTTGTTGATTTTAGTGGATCATTCCAAGACGGCTTTGACTTTATCGAAAGATTTTTACGAACTGTTCACTCAAACCATTGTCATTGACCATCATAGACGTGATCAGGATTTCCCTGAGAATGCAGTCATCACCTATATCGAAAGTGGAGCAAGTAGTGCGAGTGAGTTGGTCACAGAGTTGATTCAGTTCCAAAATTCTAAGAAGAATCGTTTGAGTCGTATGCAGGCTAGTGTTTTGATGGCTGGTATGATGCTGGATACCAAGAATTTCACATCTCGAGTAACGAGTCGAACCTTTGATGTAGCTAGCTACCTCAGAACACGTGGAAGCGATAGTATTGCTATCCAGGAGATTGCTGCGACAGATTTTGAGGAATACCGAGAGGTAAATGAACTCATTTTACAAGGTCGTAAGTTGGGTTCAGATGTCTTAATTGCTCAAGCTAAGGACTCAACCACTTATGACACCGTTGTTATCAGTAAGGCTGCCGATGCTATGCTGGCTATGTCCGGTATTGAGGCTAGTTTCGTTCTGGCAAAAAATACACAAGGATTTATCTCAATCTCGGCTCGAAGCCGTAGTAAAATCAATGTGCAACGGATTATGGAAGAACTGGGCGGTGGTGGTCACTTTAATCTAGCTGCTGCACAAATCGAGAATATGGGTCTGTCAGAAGTTGGAGACAAATTGACTCAACTTGTCTTAGATGAACTAAAGGAAAAGGAGAAAGAAGAATGAAAGTAATCTTTTTAGCAGATGTTAAAGGAAAAGGGAAAAAAGGCGAAATCAAGGAAGTGCCAACTGGCTACGCCCAAAACTTCCTGATTAAAAAGAATTTGGCTAAGGAAGCGACTGCTCAGGCAATCGGTGAATTGCGTGGGAAACAAAAATCAGAAGAAAAGGCTCATGCAGAGATGTTAGCAGAGGCAAGAGCAATCAAAGCCAAGCTTGAAGCAGAAGAAACTGTTGTAGAGTTTGTTGAAAAGGTTGGACCAGATGGCCGTACCTTTGGCTCCATCACTAACAAAAAAATTGCAGAAGAACTGCAAAAGCAATTTGGAATTAATATTGACAAGCGTCATATTCAAGTAAAGGCACCAATTCGAGCAGTAGGTTTGATTGATGTACCAGTGAAAATCTACCAAGATGTTACAAGTGTCATCAATCTTCGTGTAAAAGAAGGGTAAGTTTACAACTTCTTGACAAGATTGTAAAAGGAAGGAAAGTCGGATGGCAGAAGTAGAGGAACTGCGAGTTCAACCTCAGGATATTTTGGCCGAACAATCTGTTTTGGGGGCTATTTTTATAGATGAGAGCAAGCTCGTTTTTGTCCGAGAATACATTGATTCTCGAGACTTCTTTAAGTATGCTCATCGGTTGATTTTCCAAGCGATGGTAGATTTGTCGGATCGTGGAGAGGCGATTGATGCGACGACGGTTCGGACGATTTTGGATAACCAAGGGGATCTCCAAAATATTGGTGGCTTGTCTTACCTTGTCGAAATTGTCAATTCTGTACCAACTTCAGCTAATGCGGAGTATTATGCTAAAATCGTAGCCGAAAAGGCTATGCTACGTCGCTTGATTTCCAAGTTGACAGACTCTGTCAACCAAGCCTATGAGGCTTCTAAGCCTGTAGATGAAATCATTGCTCAAGCTGAAAAGGGACTCATTGATGTTAGCGAAAATGCCAATCGTAGTGGTTTCAAGAACATCCGTGATATTCTAAATATCAACTTTGGGAACCTAGAAGTTCGGTCACAACAAACAACGGATATCACTGGTATTGCAACGGGCTACCGTGATTTGGATCATATGACGACAGGTCTCCATGAGGAGGAACTGATTATTATCGCAGCTCGTCCTGCGGTCGGTAAAACAGCCTTTGCCTTGAACATTGCTCAGAACATCGGGACTAAGTTGGACAAGACTGTAGCTATCTTTTCACTGGAAATGGGTGCGGAAAGTCTAGTAGATCGTATGTTGGCGGCCGAAGGCTTGGTGGAGTCCCATTCTATCCGTACGGGTCAATTGACTGATGAGGAATGGCAAAAGTATACCATTGCCCAAGGGAATCTGGCCAACGCGAGTATCTATATCGATGATACACCAGGGATTCGGATTACGGAAATTCGTTCGCGCTCACGCAAACTAGCTCAAGAAACGGGCAATCTAGGATTGATTTTGATAGACTACCTACAGCTTATCACAGGGACTGGTCGTGAGAACCGCCAACAAGAAGTTTCTGAAATTTCCCGTCAGTTAAAAATTCTAGCTAAGGAGCTAAAGGTTCCAGTCATTGCTCTTAGTCAGTTATCTCGTGGAGTGGAACAGCGTCAGGATAAGAGACCAGTCTTGTCTGATATTCGTGAATCGGGTTCTATCGAGCAGGATGCGGATATCGTAGCCTTTCTATACCGTGACGACTACTACGATCGTGCGGGTGAAGAAGAGGAAGGAATTCCAAATAACAAGGTTGAGGTTATCATCGAGAAAAACCGTAGTGGAGCTCGTGGAACAGTGGAATTGATTTTCCAAAAAGAATACAATAAATTTTCAAGTATCTCAAAGAGGGAGGCATAAGATGTCAGATGCATTTACAGATGTAGCCAAGATGAAAAAAATCAAAGAAGAGATCAAGGCGCATGAGGGACAAGTCGTTGAAATGACTTTGGAGAATGGCCGTAAGCGCCAAAAAAATAGATTGGGTAAGCTAATTGAGGTTTATCCATCTCTATTTATCGTTGAATTTGGGGATGTTGAGGGGGACAAACAGGCCAATGTTTATGTTGAATCCTTCACCTACTCAGATATCTTGACAGAAAAGAATTTGATTCGCTATCTAGACAAAGAATCTTAAAATGAAGTGGGCTTTGCTCACTTTTTTCTTTTTCTCCCGAATAGTATAAACGAGGGGAACCTCGGAAATTTATATTATATAAGGAGAATGAATGACGTTTTTAAAATCAGGAGTTAAGAAGAGTAGATATACGCAGTTGGGTGTAGGGTTGGCTACATTGTTGGTTACGAGTGCTTTTTTGTTTGGTAGTGAATCGGTTAAAGCCGATAGTGTAGCGCGTGGAGATGACTATCCGCTTCACTACAAAAATGGTAGTGCTGAAATCGATCAGTGGCGGATGTATTCTCGCCAGTGTACCTCTTTTGCTGCCTTTCGTTTGAGTAGTGTAAATGGCTTTGAGATTCCGCCTGCTTACGGAAATGCCAATGAGTGGGGACATCGTGCAAGGCGAGAAGGCTACCGTGTTGACAGCAAACCTGAAATTGGTTCAATTGCTTGGTCGACAGAAGGTTATTATGGGCATGTGGCCTGGGTATCAAATGTATTAGGGGATACGATTGAGATCGAAGAGTATAACTATGGAGTTAGGGAGAAATACAATCGTCGCAGCGTAAAAGCTAGCTCTATGACAGGCTTTATCCATTTTAAGGACTTGGTAGGGAATGGTGGTAGAACTGGAAATCCTATCAGATCAGGGTTGGCGTCTAGTGGGACTCATACGTTTACTCAAAAGTCTGCCATTCGAAACCAGCCGTCAAGTACAGCGCAAGTTATCGACTACTACTATCCTGGTGAAAATGTTAGCTACGATCAAATCGTAGAAAAGGAAGGTTATAAGTGGCTTAGTTACCTGTCCTATAGTGGAATGAGGAGATATGTCCAGTATACGGAAACAGAATCGGCGGAGAATGGTTGGAAGAAGCAAAACGGTATTTGGAATTACCGTGAGAATGGGAAACTCGCAACTGGTTGGAAGAAAATAAATGGCAGTTGGTATCACTTCAAAGAAAATGGAACCATGTCAACAGGTTGGGTGAAGGATGGCTCGCATTGGTACTATCTAAAGGCATCAGGGGAGATGCAGACGGGTTGGCTCAAGGAAAATGGAACATGGTATTATTTGGAAAGTTCAGGGGCTATGAAGTCTAGTCAGTGGTTCCAGGTAGGCGGAAAATCTTACTACGTCAATGCTTCAGGGGCTTTAGCAGTGAATACTACTGTGGATGGCTATCGAGTAGATAGTAATGGAGCTAGAATCTAGAAAGAATATAAAAAAGAGAACTTCACTACCATTTGCCTATTCTTTCCGATGGTATTTTTCCCCTCTTTCCTTTATAATGGGTGTATGGAAAAGAAAAAATTATTATTAATTGATGGATCTTCTGTTGCTTTTCGAGCCTTTTTTGCGCTCTATCAGCAGTTGGATCGGTTTAAAAATGCTAATGGTCTTCATACCAATGCAATCTATGGCTTTCAACTCATGTTGAATCATGTCTTGGAGCGAGTTGCCCCCAGCCATGTTTTGGTAGCTTTTGATGCTGGTAAGACGACTTTTCGTACAGAGATATATGCAGACTACAAGGGTGGCCGTGCTAAAACTCCAGATGAGTTTCGTGAGCAATTTCCCTTCATTCGCGAGTTGCTAGATCACCTTGGGATTCGCCATTATGAGTTGGCCCAGTATGAAGCCGATGATATCATCGGGACCCTAGGCCGTTTGGCTGAGAAGGATTCCTTCGATGTGACTATCGTTAGCGGAGATAAGGATTTGATCCAGTTGACGGATGAGCATACGGTGGTCGAGATTTCCAAGAAAGGTGTGGCTGAGTTTGAGGCCTTTACACCAGATTACCTTATGGAAAAGATGGGCCTCACACCAGCTCAATTTATTGATCTTAAGGCCCTTATGGGGGATAAGTCTGATAATATTCCTGGTGTCACGAAAATCGGTGAAAAGACGGGTATAAAGCTCTTGCTGGAGCATGGTTCGCTTGAGGGTATTTATGAAAATATCGATGGGATGAAGGCTTCTAAGATGAAGGAAAATCTCATTAATGACAAGGAACAAGCCTTTTTATCGAAAACGCTAGCAACCATTGATACTCAGGCACCGATTGAGATTGGACTAGATGATTTGGTTTATAATGGTCCAGATGTGGAAAATCTCGGGAAATTTTACGATGAGATGGGCTTCAAACAGCTCAAGCAAGCTCTAAATGTGTCATCAACGGATGCGCCTGAAAGTTTGGATTTCACTATCGTTGACCACGTCAGTCAAGACATGCTGAGCGCAGACTCTATCTTCCACTTTGAACTCTTTGGTGAGAATTACCATACAGATGACTTGGTTGGTTTTGCCTGGTCCTGTGGGGATAAACTTTACGCTACAGATAAACTTGAGCTCTTGCAGGAGCCGATTCTCAAGGAATTTTTAGAAAAAACACCTCTGAAAGTGTATGACTTTAAGAAAGCTAAGGTTCTTTTAAATCGTTTTGGTTTGAATCTGCAGGCTCCTGCTTTTGATAGTCGCTTGGCCAAATACCTCCTCTCTACTGTTGAGAATAATGAAATCTCAACAATTGCTAGTCTCTACGGTCAAACATACTTGGTCGATGATGAGACTTTCTATGGTAAGGGGGTCAAGAAAGCCATCCCTGAGAGAGAAAAATTCTTGGAGCATTTGGCTCGCAAGGTTGCTGTTTTAGTTGAGACAGAGCCTGTTTTGCTTGAAAAACTCAGTGAACACGGGCAGTTAGATCTCCTCTATGACATGGAGCAACCTCTGGCTTTTGTCCTTGCCAAGATGGAAATTGCTGGGATAAAGGTCAAAAAAGAAACCTTGCTTGAGATGCAGGCTGAAAATGAGGTCGTCATTGAGCAACTCACTCAAGAGATTTATGAGCTAGCTGGTGAAGAGTTTAATATCAACTCGCCTAAGCAGTTGGGCGTGCTTCTCTTTGAAAAGCTTGGTCTTCCTCTGGAATATACCAAGAAAACCAAGACAGGTTACTCGACAGCCGTGGATGTGTTGGAGCGACTGGCTCCTATTGCGCCGATTGTTAAGAAAATCCTCGATTATCGTCAGATTGCTAAGATTCAATCTACCTATGTGATTGGTTTGCAGGACTGGATTTTGGATGATGGCAAGATCCACACGCGCTATGTGCAGGATTTGACTCAGACTGGGCGTCTGTCTAGTGTGGATCCAAACTTGCAAAATATCCCTGTTCGTTTGGAACAAGGCCGTCTCATTCGTAAGGCTTTTGTACCTGAGTGGGAGAATAGTGTTCTTCTCAGCTCGGACTATTCACAGATTGAATTGCGCGTTTTGGCTCATATTTCTAAAGATGAGCACTTGATTAAGGCCTTTCAAGAGGGAGCAGATATCCATACCTCAACAGCCATGCGGGTATTTGGAATTGAACGTCCTGAGGATGTGACTCCAAACGACCGTCGTAATGCCAAGGCGGTTAACTTCGGAGTGGTTTACGGGATTTCAGACTTTGGCTTGTCTAATAATCTGGGCATCAGCCGTAAGGAAGCAAAAGCCTACATTGACACTTACTTTGAACGCTTCCCAGGTATTAAAAACTACATGGATGAGGTGGTGCGTGAGGCGCGTGATAAGGGCTATGTAGAGACCCTATTCAAGCGTCGTCGTGAGTTGCCAGATATCAATTCACGAAATTTCAATATTCGTGGTTTTGCAGAGCGAACTGCCATCAACTCTCCTATCCAAGGCTCGGCAGCAGATATTCTCAAGATTGCTATGATCCAGCTAGACAAGGCTTTAGTAGCAGGCGGTTATCAGAGCAAGATGCTCTTGCAAGTGCATGATGAAATCGTCCTTGAGGTTCCGAAATCAGAACTAGCAGCCGTTAAAGCTCTAGTGAAACAAACCATGGAAGAAGCCATCCAGCTCAGTGTTCCCCTGATCGCTGATGAGAATGAAGGAGCAACTTGGTACGAGGCTAAATAAGAAAGATATGATGGAGTTTGAAGTACTTGCCTTCAAACTCTTTTTCATGATTTTCTGTAAGCAGTTTCCTTGACTTATCCTTTTTTTTACGTTATCATATGTCCATATAAGATACGGGAGTCTGTGTACAGTCTGAGAGGAAGTGTTAAACTTCGACCGCACCTGATCTGGGTAATGCCAGCGTAGGGAAGGATACTTAGCCGAATTCTGCACCTTTTCCGTATATGGAAGGGGTTTTCTTTTTGTTAAAAGGAAGCCTAGAAGAGGAGGTTTTTATGAAAGCAAGCATTGCCTTGCAAGTCTTGCCCCTATCACAGGGGATTGACCGGATTGCTATTATCGATCAGGTTATTGCTTATCTGCAAGCTCAGTCCGTGCCCATGGTGGTGAAACCCTTTGAAACGGTCTTGGAAGGAGAGTTTGATGAGCTCATGCGCATTCTCAAAGAAGCGCTAGAAGTGGCAGGGCAGGGGGCAGATAATGTCTTTGCCAATGTCAAAATAAATGTAGGAGAGATTTTAAGCATCGATGAGAAACTTGAAAAGTATGATGAGACGACACATTAGTCTTTTGGGCTTTATAGGAGTCTTGTCGGTCTGGCAGTTAGCGGGAATATTCAAACTTTTACCCAAGTTTATCCTGCCACCCCCTTTTGAAATTCTCCAGGCATTTGTTCGTGACAGAGAATTTCTCTGGCACCATAGCTGGGCGACCTTGAGAGTGGCTTTGCTCGGACTAGTCTTAGGAGTCTTGATTGCTTGCCTCATGGCGGTGCTTATGGACAGTCTGACTTGGCTCAATGACTTGATTTACCCTATGATGGTGGTTGTCCAAACCATTCCGACCATTGCTATAGCTCCTATCTTGGTCTTGTGGCTAGGCTATGGAATTTTGCCCAAGATTGTCTTGATTATCTTGACGACAACCTTCCCGATCATCGTCAGTATTTTAGATGGTTTTAGGCATTGTGACAAGGATATGCTGACCTTGTTTAGTCTGATGCGTGCAAACCCTTGGCAAATTCTATGGCATTTTAAAATCCCGGTCAGCCTGCCTTACTTTTATGCAGGTCTGAGGGTCAGTGTCTCCTACGCCTTTATCACAACCGTGGTGTCTGAGTGGTTGGGAGGCTTTGAAGGACTAGGTGTTTACATGATTCAGTCCAAGAAACTGTTTCAGTATGATACTATGTTCGCCATTATTATTTTGGTGTCGATTATCAGCCTTTTGGGTATGAAATTGGTCGATATTAGCGAAAAATATGTGATTAAATGGAAACGTCCCTAAGATAAGGATGTTTTAGAAAAAGAAAAGAGGAAATAAAAATGAAGAAAACATGGAAAGTGTTTTTAACGATTGTAACAGCTCTTCTAGCTGTCGTGCTTGTGGCTTGCGGCCAAGGAACTGCTTCTAAGGATAACAAAGAAGCAGAACTCAAAAAAATTGACTTTATCCTAGACTGGACCCCAAATACCAACCACACAGGGCTGTATGTTGCCAAGGAAAAAGGTTATTTCAAAGAAGCGGGAGTGGATGTTGACTTGAAATTGCCACCAGAAGAAAGTTCTTCTGACTTGGTTATCAATGGTAAGGCACCATTTGCAGTGTATTTCCAAGACTACATGGCTAAGAAATTGGAAAAAGGGGCAGGAATCACTGCCGTTGCCGCTATCGTAGAGCACAATACATCAGGAATTATCTCTCGTAAATCTGACAATGTAAGCAGTCCAAAGGACTTGGTTGGTAAGAAATACGGTACTTGGAACGACCCCACTGAACTTGCTATGTTGAAAACCTTGGTAGAATCACAAGGTGGAGACTTTGAGAAGGTCGAAAAAGTACCAAACAACGACTCAAACTCAATCACACCGATTGCCAATGGCGTCTTTGACACTGCTTGGATTTACTACGGTTGGGATGGTATTCTTGCCAAATCTCAAGGCGTAGATGCTAACTTCATGTACTTGAAAGACTATGTCAAGGAGTTTGACTACTACTCACCAGTTATCATCGCTAACAACGACTATCTCAAAGACAACAAAGAAGAAGCTCGTAAAGTTATCCAAGCTATCAAAAAAGGTTACCAATATGCCATGGAACATCCAGAGGAAGCAGCAGATATCCTCATCAAGAATGCACCTGAACTCAAGGAAAAACGTGACTTTGTCATCGAATCTCAAAAATACTTGTCAAAAGAATACGCAAGCGACAAGGAAAAATGGGGACAATTTGATGCTGCTCGCTGGAATGCCTTCTACAAATGGGATAAAGAAAATGGCATCCTCAAAGAAGACTTGACAGACAAAGGCTTCACTAATGAATTTGTAAAATAATGACAGAAATAAGACTAGAACACGTCAGCTATGCCTATGGCGATGAAAAGATTTTAGAGGATATCAACCTACAGGTGACTTCGGGTGAAGTGGTTTCTATCCTAGGTCCAAGTGGTGTAGGAAAGACCACCCTCTTTAACCTAATCGCTGGGATTTTAGAAGTCCAGTCTGGGCGAATTGTCCTTGACGGCGAGGAAAATCCCAAGGGGCACGTGAGTTATATGCTGCAAAAGGATCTACTCTTGGAGCACAAGACGGTGCTCGGCAATATCATCCTGCCCCTCTTGATTCAAAAGGTGGATAAGGCAGAAGCCATTGCCCAAGCAGACGAAATCCTTGCGACCTTCCAGTTGACAGCTGTACGGGACAAGTATCCTCACGAACTCAGTGGAGGGATGCGTCAGCGTGTAGCCTTACTCCGGACCTACCTTTTTGGGCACAAGCTCTTTCTTTTGGATGAGGCCTTTAGCGCTTTGGATGAGATGACCAAGATGGAACTCCACGCTTGGTATCTGGAGATTCACAAACAGCTGCAGCTGACGACCTTGATCATTACACATAGCATCGAAGAGGCCCTCAATCTTAGCGACCGCATCTATATTTTGAAAAATCGTCCTGGGCAGATTGTTTCAGAAATTAAACTAGATTGGTCTGAAGACGAGGACGAGGACAAGGAAGTCCAAAAAATTGCCTACAAACGTCAAATATTAGTAGAATTAGGCTTAGATAAGTAGAAAAACAGGGAGTTGGTGAAGATTATCCTTTACCAGCGCCCTTTTTCTTTTAAAAAATCAAAAATTTCGGTATAATAGTCAATTATACCGAAATCATTCTATAATCGTTGATACATAAGGGTTTTATGTATCGCTTTTTTAATTTTGTGGACTTTTTTAAGAACTTTTTATTTTTTCGAGGGCAGTTTCAAAGAATGAGACTGCTCTTTTTTGGTTCTCTTTTGATAAATGGCTGTAAGTGTCCATGGTTACAGATATTTTTGCATGGCCAAGTCGTGTCTGTATCTCCTTGTAAGGTAGACCAGCATTAAGCAAGATACTAGCGTGAGTGTGGCGGAAAGCATGAAAACCTAAATCAGTACAGTTAGCGTTTTTTAAGTGCTTATGTAGGCGATAATCAACCTTTCGAGTATTGATATAGTTGTCAAAGCTATCAGAGAATACTTTCTCATAGGTTAAGCCAATGTTTCTACCGTTTTCTGCTTGTCTCGCTCGGTAGAGACGAAGCATGAGCACCGTTTTATGATCGATATCTAAAACTCTATAGCTTGATTTTGTCTTAGGACTGTTTACCTGGTTTAAAATGTTGAGTGTCTTGTTAATATCAATCGTTCCGTTCTGCAGGTCAATATCAGACCATTCCAGGGCCAGACATTCACGGATGCGCAGTCCAGTAGCTAGGAGCGTTTTATAAAGCACAGTATCGTAGAAATTGACAAAGGTATTCTCCAGGTTATCGAGATAGGAGAGGAAGTTTTTAAGTTCCTGATCTTGAAAGTATTTAATTTCTTGTTTATCTCTTGTTATCTTTCTAGGAATGACAACGTCACGAGCAGGGTTATTGTTTAATGCCTGGATAGAAACTCCATACTGTAGAATACGTTTATTTAAGGAGTGAAGATGATTGTATTCTTTATACCCCGTTCCGTCCTGATTGTACTCATCCGCCCATTTATTTACCTGAGTTTGGATAATGACAGGTGTAAGTTTATCTAATTTGTAAGTACCAAATGAGGGCAAGAGGTAATTATTTAAGCAGCCTTTTATCTTTATCTGCGTATTAGTCTTTATGGTATGCTGGTAGGTTTGCCAAAATAAGTCCACAAGTTCGCTATAGGTTGTTATATGTGAGCGTTGTTTCCGTGTAGAGCCGTTTTTCTCAAATTCTACCTTAGCCTGGGTGGCCTTGTTTCTGAGTTCTTTCTTTGTTCGTGCTGATATGGTAGTCTTGACCTTCTTACCAGTTACAGAATCAATGCCAAGATAGATACTAGAGCGGTAGACTGCTGATCCGTCTTTTTTCGTGTGTTGTGTAATTTTCATGGTTTTAACTCCTTTTTCCATCAGCAGGCAAGCAATTAGAAAAGGTTTTGAGTTTATACCATGTGAGGAGCTACGAGAAGCCCTTTATTTTTGACTGCTTTTAAGATATAAATCTTAAATTTTGATTTAATCGAGTATCTACAATCTGGAGGTTTAGATCTTCAATGCATCTTCTATCTCTCGCATTGTTTGTTTCATTAAGTAATAATGCTCTTGAGAAGTCTTTTTGAGTATGTATTTTGTTCCTGGACCGCTCCCAACTCTTTTTATAAATTCCTGTTCAATTAATCTATCTAAAGCTCGTCGGTAACTATATTCCTGACCAGCCAATCCCAAATCATTTTCAATCTGTTTTCGTTTAATAGAGCCTTTTTCCGAAATGTACTCAAGGATACTTTTATCTGGCTCTGGAAGTTTGTTTATATTATGCTTGAAATCAACTTTCCAAATAATAATTGTTGTAGAATCAAACGGTGACTGAATGGTAGGGAGAATTAAATTATGTCTTGCTGCAACATCAAATATTTTTTGTCCTCCGCTCCCGGCTTTTTCTGAAAACCCAATTTTTCTTAAAAGAGTAGAAATGGTAGGATTTCTTGTTACAGAGCTGTTTCCTTTTATAAATTCATCAATAGTTACCCTCATATTACCTGGAT
Organism: bacterium; assembly: GCA_905221265.1. GTDB lineage: Bacteria > Bacillota > Bacilli > Lactobacillales > Streptococcaceae > Streptococcus. The sequence continues at coordinate 62,839 of CAJNCQ010000005.1, forward strand.
TTTTAAATTCATAGTAGTCTGGTAATGCTGTAATTTTTATTGGAAAATCTGCATCATAATATGCATGCATCAGACTATTAACTAAGGCTTCACGTAAAGATTCTTCTAAATCTTTTTTAAAAGGTATTCGAGTTTTTGAATTTTCATCTAATATGAACGGCTCTTTTACTGTTGACGAGAGTTTATCCATAACAATGAGTAAGAAATCAAACATATTCAAGTCAGGGAAACTAGCATCTCCGGTCGACACACGGTCAATCCATCGAGGATTTAAGTTGCTATCCTTTTCAAAATAATCTAACTGAAAATGTGGGAATCGATCTGTTATGGAATTATATTTACCAAAAAATAGTAACCCCCCAGATGTGAGTTTATACGCTCCATCCCCATTCCTATCTTTTTTATACGCTCCAATGTTTATTAGTAAGTCTTCGGTGGACAAATCCTTGTATTTTTTATCCTGTAAAATTAGAAGAGAACGGTATCTCTCAACTGTTTCTAAGTTAATGTCATCTATATCAAATTTTGGTAATATTTGACTATCAATATCATCGTGTGAACTAGATAATAGATATTTTAACTGCTGTTTGGTAACTAATCTATCGCCTTCACCTAATCTTATATAGGACTTACCTATATCTTTACCTATATGAACAGGTTTTACTGAGTAAGGGGCTTCTCTTATGTTAACTATAATTAGGCTTCTTTTGCTATCTGCGATAGGTGATATAAGAATATCGTCATCAGTTAATAAATTGAAACTAACTTTGCTAGGGTTATTTGCATCGTTAAGAAGTTGATCATAAATAGGTTGAGGATTTTTAAATCCTTTTTTTGGATTCATTTTATCTCTTTCATCATACCCTAAGATAATTACACCCCCGTTTGTATTAGCAAAAGCAGAATAAGTTTCCCAGAATGATTTTGGTAGTCCATTTTCAGCAGCTTTATATTCAATATCAATCCCTTCAGGAAGATTAATGTTCATATTTATTGTTCCTTTCAAAAGATAATCTCAAGATAATCTCAAGATAATTTTTGTATAAAAAAGTCTATATCATGGGCTTTTGTGCAGTATGAGTTGAAGATAATCTCAAGATAATCTCAAGATAATCTCAAGATTTTTATATAATCTTCTCAAAAACCATTGTAGCTTGGATACGGTCGCCACCGCCTAAACCTTTGCTTCCACCATTGGCAGTAGTGATAGTATGCAGGCGATAACCTTTTGAAGCTTGTTTATTGATAACATCTTCTAATTCTGTAAGGTTTCCTGATCCAGTGCCGAAAAACTTTTCTTTCAAAGTTACCTGAAGGACAACGTAGTGTAGTCCATTTACTCCAGATGCGGTAGAAAAACTACCTTCTTGTTTTACAGTGTCAAAAAATCCCATGGGGGTTACTCCTTTTATTATGTTAGTAATTGATAAAAATTAGTCAATGATTTTTTTGTATTGTTCGAATTGTTCTTCTATTGCATCTTCCTTGTAAAGTATATTAGATATTTTAATTAATCCTTCAGTTGGCATATAATTTAACTTTACAGAGTACATAGATTTAAGCTTTTCTACATCTGTTTCTGTGTACCTGTAATCGGAATTCAGTTCAGATAAATCTTGTAATTGATAAAAAATCATTTCTATTTGTTTATCAGATAAAACGATATCACTTAGTGTAATAAAGTCTAAAAATCTAACAAATGCTTCTTTGTTCATCTTCTCCATAACATTGTTATGGAAATTGATTTCATCTTCCGTAACATCATCAATATTGAACCCTAAAAGATATCCAACACTGACTCCGAATATATCCGCTAGTTGCTGGGCTTTTTCGGGTTTTATCTGGCTTTCTCCGTTTTCCCAACTTTGCAATGTTCTTAGAGGTATACCATTATCTTTAGCAAAAGCTACTTGCGTAATTTTATCTCGTTTTCTCAATTCCTTTAATCTATTCATTTATATCAACACCTTTCAAAGAGTATTATATCACGTTTTCAAAATCTAAACGCAAAAAAATCGCATATTTTTTAAAAAAATGATTGACAACGCAAAAAATAAGCGGTATAATTCAAAATGTAACGCAGATATCTTGCGTTATAATTCGACACTTTTCAAATTATTCAACTGATATTTTCCAATAAAGGAGGTTTAGTACTATGAAAAATAACATGAGATTGTTATTAGCCAAGCAACGTAAGAAAACCGCTGATGTTGCAGAGGCTACAGGAATTTCAAAAAGCACTTTAACGGCTTTGTACTATGAACGTGCAAAGAATCCAAGTATTGATACGTTAAAAAAAGTATCTAGTTACTTGGGCGTTACACTGGATGAATTTCTAGATACGAAAGAATAGAAAGGAGCGAACCAATCGTAATACTACTCTACATTTATAGATTTCTCATGTGGTGCTTTACTACTGGGGATTGATAAAAGGATCTAGCTAAATATTCGCTTGCTTGCTATCTATAGCAGTATCAAGGGTTTGTAGGGGTTCATATTCTCCGATTTTACCCTACTTTAATGCTTTACCTTGGTACTGTTTTAGGTGGCAAGCACTGACAAAAGAAGAAAGGAGCGAACCAATGGAATTGGTTTATATGGACGGCAAGAAAGAGCCGTATACACTGAGCAGTATCGTTGCAGACTGCGCTGAAATTAAGCACAGACATTTGAAGATTTTGCTGAACAAGCACCGAGAGGACTTTGAAAGCTTCGGAAAGGTGCAATTTAAAATTTCACCTTCAAAGAGTGGGCAAAATGTACGGGACTATATTTTGAATGAGCAACAAGCAACCTTGATGATCACTTACTTACGAAATACAGAACCCGTAAAAGAGTTTAAGAAGAACCTAGTCAAAGCCTTCTTTGAAATGCGTGATGAACTTTCTAAACGCTATCTTCAAAGAGAACTGGAAAAGCCAAAGCGCAAGACCTTAACCGAAGCTATCAAATCATGGGAGAAAGCACCTAAGCATGCCTATAGTACCCTTACAAACTTACTTCTAAAGGGAGTGACAGGGAAGAATAAAGCGCAACTCATGAAGGAGCGAGAAAGTAAGAACGGCATTGATGGCTTGACAAGTGCAGAACTGACAAACTACCAACGTTTGGAAGATATGGCTATAGCTATGATTAATTTGAATAGGGGGTATTCAGAAATTAAAGAACTAATTTTTAAAGTATAGGAGTATAGAAAATGGAAAATGATTTTAAGACAGTTACAAATGCCAAGGGGTTAGAAATTCCTAAGTATCCCAAGGATTTTAAAAAGCTAGTTGAGAAAGACAGACAACTAGCTGAATATCTTTGTATGAACTACGAGAACTTGGACAGTGAAGACCTGGGCGCATTTCTTGAAACAGTAGAGCAGGGATTCAGCTGGATTCTGGATCTTATCGAAAGTAAAGACTTGCTTTATAAACCAAAGTCAGGTAGAAATCATGCAACAAGAAAATAAAAAAATCACTTGCTCAAATTTTGGCCAAGGCGAGCAAGCGACACAATTCAGAGTATAGAAATTTTTTCTATGCTTTGATTATAGCAAAAAATATCTATTCTATCAAATACCTAAAGAAAAACCGAAGAGCAGGCAAGCAATTAGAAAAGGTTTTGAAATCAAGCGCTGACAGGGTGATTCTAAGGCCTTGTTTAGCTGAAAGATGGGTAATTACTCACGAAACACCGCTACAAGCGTTCGCCAACTTGGGGCAATCGCCCAGCGTTTGGAGTGGTGAAGCATACCATATAGAAAACAGGCAAGAAAAAGGACAAGGAAAGGCTAATGGAGAAAAATATGACTCTAGACCTAGACAACATGACACGATCAGAATTTGACAAGCTAATGACTAAAATCAAGGATAGACATCCGAACCTCTTTCAGTTCATCATTGACTTTTTAGATGATAAAGTAACTTCTGAAGAGGTGTACGACTTTCTGAAGATGAAGCGAAGCTATCAAGTAAATTATATCAAGAATTACAAAGCGAGGGCATGACATGAATGAATTAGAATTAAGCAATACGCAGTCTATTGTCTTTACTTTGCTACTGCTTGGCCTACTACTTTATCTAAACCGCCGAGACCGCAAAAAAAGTGCCCAAATCGAGCGAGAAAGTACACAGACGATTGAAACGACTAGCGAGGATTTAAGCCCTGATTATGGGCGATATATTCAGCTTGCAGGGCTTAATCCATGGGGGTACTAAGATGTTTGAAAAAATGATTGAAGATTTAAAGTCTAAGATTTTGGAAGCAGTGGAACGGTATTTAAAAAGCCATGAGAAAGCACCTCAAAAAAGATTAGATTTGATCAGCAAGGTGGAACTAAAGGAAGAACTGGGCATAGGAGATAAAACCTTGACAAAATGGGAATGTGCAGGACTACCGCAGTATATACCGCCTATTGAAGATACTAGAAAAGTGTATTATAAAGTTTCAGACGTTTTAAAGTTCTTGGGGGTAGATGATGGCAAAGACTAAAATATATTTTTGGTTAAAAGTTGATAAGAAGTTTTTTGATAATCTTTTTATTAAGCGACTTAAAAATATGCCTGGTGGCTACACTATGACAGTGATTTATATCCGTCTTATGTTGGAAAGTTTAGAAGATGATTGTATTTTGTACTATGAAGGATATTTTGATAGTTTGGTACAGGAATTAGCTTTAAAACTGGATGTCTCTGAAGATGATATAAATATGACGCTTGCATATTTTACAAAATGCGGACTAATTCAGATCGATGATGATGGCCATGCTACATTATCACAAGCAAAAGCCATGGTTGAGAGTGAAACAAACTGGGCAAAATACAAGCGAGACCAAAGAAAAAATAGTCAAGATATACCAAAATTGGAGAATGTCCAAAATAAAAAGACTATTTCCAACTCATGTCCAACAGAGATAGAGAAAGAGAATAGAGTTAGTAGTAAGAGTAATAATTTATATTTAGATAATATATTGTCGGGAAATCCCGACTACAATTTTCCTACTTGGCTTGAAGAAACAGCTATAAAAGATTTAGAGAAAACAAAATATAAAGAACTTTGGATTCCTATTGTTTATCTGAATCAAGTAGCTAATAAGAGGTATAAGTTTGTTGATAAGACAAAAAGGCTTTTACTAGCACGATTCAAAGAAGGCTATACACTTGAAGATTTTAAACAGGTGATAGATATAAAAACGGCAGAATGGAAGGATAGTCCTGAATTTTCTAAATATCTGAGACCAGAAACACTTTTCGGATCTAAGTTTGATGGTTATTTGAATCAAAAGCCTAAAACGATAAGAGGGAAGTCTGAAGATAACTTCCCAGATCTACCATTTTAGGAGTTGCAAAGATGAAGGAACAATTTAAAGAATTTAATAACAGAAAAATATCGGACAAGGTTTGCGATATTCACCAGGTAAATTACTGGGAAATTTCTATACCAGTGTTAGGGAGTTCAGAAAGAAAAGTACAAGCATTTTGCCCGGAGTGCGTGAAGGGAGAGATTAAACAGAAAGAGAAAGACCTATTGCAGCAGTTCGAGGACAGGCAAGCTTACTTTAAAACTTATGATGTCTTAATGCGTGATAGTACGATTCCTAACGAGTTGAAGGGGGCAACGTTTGATAATTTCTTTGTTAAGACGACAGAGGAGCGTCAGATGTTAGAGTTTGTAAAAGGTCAAGCCCAGAAGTACCTTGCAGGTATGACGGGAAATACTTTAATCAGTGGTAGCACAGGAATAGGAAAAAGTCATTTATCGCTTGCCCTGGCCAAAGAAATCAATGAGAGCTTCAGAGAGAAGAACGAGCCTAAGAGTGTCTTATTTGTCAGCTTAACCGAGATTATAAAGCAGATAAAAGAAGGCTGGGCTTATGGAAGAAATGCAAACTTAACAGAGTATGAGGCGGTTAAAAAGCTTGTTGATGTTGATTTTCTAATCATTGATGACCTGGGGGCAAAAAATGGGACGGTAACCCCTAAGAGCGATTGGGAACAGGATTTCTTGTTTGATATTATCAATAATCGAGAAACTACGATTTTCAACACGAACCTAGATAGTAGTGAACTGCGGACGGTATACAATGCTAGAAATTCAAGTAGAATTTTGAAAGGTTTAGAAGGGAACACTTTCAAGGCTTTTACAATCAAAGATAAGAGATACACTATAAACACAGTGAGGGGAGAATATCAATGAATGATGATAAAATGCGATTTTCAACAGAAAAAGGCTTTGTTGTCTACGAAAAATGTGGTATAATAGAGATAGAAAAAGTTCCAAGGTTTGGAGAGATAACTTTATTCTACTCAGATGGAAAATTTACCCATCTAGTCAAAAAAGAAACTAAAAAATAAGTCTATTGAGAACAACTCAGGGACATACCGTAAGCATATAATGCTAGTGGTATGTCCCTTTTTGTTTGCATAGAAAGGGGGTGAGGGAGATGTCAGGAGATACTTCTTTAGGGTATGTAGTAGCCAATAAGTTTTCTATGGATCCAGATAAAAGACAGAAAATCTTTTCTCAGTGTAAAAAAGAAGATGATAGCTTAGAACAACGGAAACAAGAAATACTAGAAAAATATGCTAACAAACAAGACAAATCAAAATCTAGAAAAAATGATTCTAAAGGCTCGGAGAGTTCTAAAAGAAAAGCTAAAAGCAAAGAATTTTAGAAAAAATTATAAACAAAAATCAGATATTAAAAGATGAAGGAGCAAAAAAATGACAACTAACTTAGTTAAACAAAAAGAATATCTAGAAGCTTATATCCGAAGTACGGGTTATAACACTAGAGGGATGAACGTAGAAAATAATCATGTACTCATTGAAAAACCAATCCTTGATAGTTACGAAGATGAACATCAACGTAAAGAACTGGTTGATCTAGTAAATGTTATTGAGACTCGTACCCGTGGTGGGAAGTATGAAGTAACTGACTTTGAATCTGATTCATTACAAGAAGTTAGCGAAAATTCGGTTGAGAGAACAGAAGCAGATAAAAAGAAAACTATCAGCGTTGATTACTTAGTTAAATTATTCAGTGGAAAACTTGATTTTTCACAGGAACAGTTAGATGATGGCCAATATAATTTAACGGATTTTCTTGGTAAGAAGATTATTAAATTAAAACGTAGAACACGAAATAGAGAGATTGGGAAAATTCTCCAAACTGCGAAAGTGCAGACTGCTACAAGTATGGACGACTTGAAATCTATTGTTTCTTTAATCAATCCAGAGCGCAATGTATCTATGGTTATTAGTCAATCACTATTTAATGTCTTAGACAAAATGAAAGACACTTCAGGAAATTATCTTCTTAAAGTTGATAAAGAGACAGGGACAAGTGAAACATTCTTTGTAGATAACTTTTTAATTGTAGATGATACAACATTAGGGAATAAAGGTGACAAAAAAGGCTTTATCGGAGATCTAGAAAACTTTGTTACTTTGTTTGATCGCAAGAAAGATACACTTAGTTGGGTGAATGCGAATGACTATTTTGGAAAACGGTTGATTTTACATACCCGATTTGATGTAAAAAAAGTTGAAGCAGATTGTGGTTACTTTATTCAATGGAACTAGGAGAAAGAAATGGATATTAATCAAGTATTTGAAACACTGGATGATCTAGATAATAAAAAAAGTAAGATTAATTCAGCACGAGAACAGTTAAGCGAAAAAAGGAAGAGTATTTTAGGCAATCAAACAGTTTCATTTGAGAATATAGATTCTTTTTTGTCAAATAACTTAGAATCTTTAGAGCAGCTGGAAAAGATGGAAAAAGCTATTAATGGCCTTCAGGAAAAATTTGATAGTGATTTTTCAGAAGCTAATGCAGTCATCTTTGAATACATTTTTAAAGAAACTAAGCAACGGATGGAAACTAAGAAGATCTATAAACAATACCGAAAGAAACTTAGACGAATTCTGGACGCATATGATGAAATTCAAGAACTGAAGAAGGATGTAGAAGAAATCCATACAGGTGTAGTCAGAGAAATAAGTCAGAGATATTCTCTATCGCCGTATCGAACAGAAGTAAGTCCGCTTACTGTCCTACCATTCTTAACCCCTGATTCTAGCGGATGGATGAATTTTTCTAAGGAATATCGGGATATCAAAGTGTATTTAGAAAAATAGGGAACAAATTAAGTAAGGCTAGTGATATATGGCTGAAACAGAAGAGATATCGCTAGTCCTACTTTTATGCTTTACTAAGTTTCACATAACAAAGTAAGCATAAACTGAAAAGAAGTAATAGCTTGAAAGCAAGGTATATCAGGGGTTTACAGAATGGAGTGAGTTTCACAGAATGTAAGATATGAGAAACTGAGGGGATAAATTAAAGAAATTTCCCTTGAACTTGTCATATTGAAGAGTTGTCAAATTTAAAACAATGATACCTGATAAGTGGAGTGTTGGAAGGCTTTTAGCGCTTTTTGTCAGTTTGACAGAATTTACAATTTGACAAATTGCAAGATAAAAAATTTTTAAAATTTAAGTGGAGGTACTTGCCTATGTACGAGTTGAGTAACAGAGACTTGGACGGGATAGATATTGAGTTAGGACGGTATAGAACGCTTGCTAATAAAATTTATTTGAGAAGACAGGAACTAATACATAATAAGAAACATAGTGCTGAAGATTATACTGGTGGGAAAGGCAAGACAGTGTCTAGTCCTACTGAAGCGACAATCATTAGAATTGAAGAAGACCAAACACTAAGATATTTAGAAGGCTTCAAACTAGTTGTAGATACCTTGATGGAAAACTTAATTGAAAGTGATCTAGTAATTTTTAAAATGAGATATTTAGAAGCTGGTGCGACTTGGGAAGACGTGGCAGAGAAACTAAACAAAACTACTCGTTATATAAATAGTCGAAGAAAAGTAATCGCTAAAAGATTTATAGAACTGAAAGGATATTGACACTCCCCCCCACTTTGTAAAGCATTTTCGTTGATTTTAGGTACCGGGAGCGGTGAACTTTTTCCAAGTCGGAAGCTGTCAACCAAAAAGGGGGTAAAAAGTTGATATTTTAAAAAAATAGAAGGAGTTTTTAGAAAATGGATTTAGCAGCACAATTAGCAAATATTTTAGCAGAATATTGCGAAGAGGTTAATGAAGAAGTTGATAAAATTGCGGAGCAAGTCGCTAAAGAAACAGTTAAAGAATTAAAGGAAACTAGCCCTAAAAGAACAGGTAAATATTCAAAAGGATGGCGTAAGAAAAGAGTGAGAAATGGAGTTTGGGTCGTATATAGTTTTAAATACGGCTCTCTTACTCATTTACTTGAATTTGGACATATTAAACGAAATGGGGGGAGGACTAAGGCGTACCCTCATTTAAGACCTGCAGAACTGAATGCGATTCAAAAATTTACAGAAAGGATTAAGAACATTTCAAAGTAAACTATAATTGAATAGTATTAAGTAGACTAATTAAGTGAGCAAACCAACACATCGTTATTTAAGTCCTTAGATTTATTTCTGAGGGCTTTTTATCCTTGCTTCTCATATTGCTATTTGATAAAATAAAAGTAAGAACAGCTTTTTCCCTATCCTCTATGCTTTTATCTTTTTCTTTTGCGGGATTCTGGTTATATATAAGTTTGAGAGGATATGCTATAATATTACCAGGTAATAAAAAAAGCACGTCTGACCGTGCTAGTTTCTTGCCTGCTGAACTCATCAATATTACGTCCTTTTTAGGGCTCTTTTTTGTGGACTTTTTTAGGAACTTTCAAGAAAAACTAAGGCGTTTTAATGCCTAAATGTTTTTAAAGAAAGTCAGTATTTTCAAGGGCTGAGCTCTAAAAATTTGACTTATAGAGTGTTAAATGATAGTATAGTCAAAGATAGTCAAGGTTCAAAGAAGGAGTTTGATTTACTATGAGATTTAAAAATACATCAGATCATATCGAAGCCTATATCAAGGCGATTTTAGACCAGTCTGGTATCGTGGAATTGCAACGGAGCCAGTTAGCTGATACCTTTCAGGTTGTGCCGAGTCAGATCAACTATGTAATCAAGACACGTTTTACTGAAAGCAGAGGTTACTTGGTTGAGAGCAAGCGTGGTGGCGGAGGCTACATTCGCATAGGGCGGATTGAGTTTTCCAATCATCATGAGATGCTCCGCGATTTGCTTTACTCGATTGGTGAGCGAGTTAGTCAGGAGATTTATGAGGATATTCTCCAGCTTTTGGTGGAGCAGGACTTAATGACCAAGCAGGAGATGACCTTGCTGACTTCAGTAGCAACGGATCGTGTCCTAGGGGAAGAATCCTCAGTTGTCCGTGCCAATATGCTCCGACAGCTATTACAAGAGGTAGATAGAAAAGAGAAGTAAGATGAACTATTCAAAAGCATTGAATGAATGTATCGAAAGTGCCTACATGGTTGCAAGCCATTTTGGAGCTCGTTACCTGGAGTCTTGGCATTTATTGATTGCCATGTCCAATCACAGTTACAGTGTGGCAGGTGCGACTTTAAATGATTACCCATATGAGATGGACCGTTTAGAAGAGGTTGCGTTAGAACTGACTGAAACGGCCTATAGCCAGGACGAAACCTTTACGGAATTGCCTTTTTCTCATCGTTTGGAGGTCCTATTTGCAGAAGCAGAGTATGTGGCCTCAGTGGTCCATGCAAAGGTGCTAGGGACAGAGCATGTATTATATGCAATCTTGCATGATGGCAATGCCTTGGCGACTCGCATCTTGGAGAGAGCAGGCTTTTCTTATGAAGACCAGAAAGATCAGGTCAGAATTGCTGCTCTTCGTCGCAATCTAGAAGAACGTGCAGGATGGAGTCGTGAAGACCTTAAGGCTTTGCGTCAACGTCATCGCACAGTAACTGACAAGCAAAATTCCATGGCCAATATGATGGGTATGCCTCAAGCTCAAAGTGGAGGCCTAGAGGACTACACGCATGACCTGACGGAGCAAGCGCGCTCTGGCAAGTTAGAGCCAGTTATCGGTCGTGACAAGGAAATCTCACGTATGATTCAGATTTTGAGTCGTAAGACCAAGAACAATCCTGTCTTGGTTGGGGATGCGGGTGTCGGGAAAACAGCTCTGGCACTTGGGCTTGCCCAGCGTATTGCTAGTGGGGATGTACCAGCTGAGATGGTAAAGATGCGTGTTCTAGAGCTTGATTTGATGAATGTCGTTGCAGGGACACGTTTCCGTGGGGATTTTGAAGAGCGCATGAACAATATCATCAAGGACATCGAGGAAGATGGCACAGTGATCCTCTTTATCGATGAACTCCACACCATCATGGGTTCTGGTAGCGGTATTGATTCGACTCTGGATGCAGCCAATATCTTGAAGCCGGCCTTAGCTCGCGGAACTTTGAGAACAGTTGGGGCCACCACTCAGGAAGAATATCAAAAACACATCGAAAAAGATACTGCCCTTTCTCGTCGTTTTGCCAAAGTGACGATTGAAGAGCCAAGTCTAGCTGACAGCATGACCATTTTGCAAGGTTTGAAGGCGACCTATGAGAAACATCACCGTGTGCAAATCACAGATGAAGCCGTTGAAACAGCTGTCAAGATGGCGCATCGTTACTTGACTAGCCGTCACTTGCCGGACTCTGCTATCGACCTATTGGATGAAGCAGCAGCAACAGTGCAAAACAACTCCAAGCATGTGAAAGCAGACGAATCCGACTTGAGTCCAGCTGACAAGGCCTTGATGGATGGCAGGTGGAAACAAGCTGCCCAGCTAATCGCAAAAGAGCAGGAAGTCCCTGTCTATAAAGACTTGGTAACAGAATCTGAAATTTTAACCACCTTGAGTCGTTTGTCAGGAATTCCAGTTCAAAAACTGACACAAACGGATGCCAAGAAATATCTGAACTTGGAAGCGGAACTGCACAAACGTGTCATCGGCCAAGATCAAGCTGTTTCAAGCATTAGTCGTGCGATTCGCCGCAATCAGTCAGGGATTCGTAGTCACAAGCGTCCGATTGGTTCCTTTATGTTCCTAGGGCCGACAGGAGTCGGTAAGACCGAATTAGCCAAGGCTCTGGCAGAAGTCCTCTTTGATGACGAATCAGCCCTTATCCGCTTTGATATGAGTGAGTATATGGAGAAATTCGCAGCTAGCCGTCTCAATGGAGCTCCTCCGGGCTATGTAGGCTACGAAGAAGGTGGGGAGTTGACAGAGAAGGTTCGCAACAAACCATACTCCGTTCTCCTCTTTGATGAGGTAGAGAAGGCTCACCCAGATATCTTTAATGTTCTCTTGCAGGTTCTAGACGACGGTGTCTTGACAGATAGCAAGGGACGCAAGGTGGACTTTTCAAATACCATTATCATCATGACGTCAAACCTTGGTGCGACGGCTCTTCGTGATGACAAGACGGTCGGCTTTGGAGCCAAAGATATTCGTTTTGACCAGGAAAATATGGAAAAACGCATCTTCGAAGAGTTGAAAAAAGCTTATCGACCAGAGTTTATCAACCGTATTGATGAAAAGGTGGTCTTCCATAGCTTAGATAGCGAACACATGCAAGAAATTGTCAAGATTATGGTTAAACCATTGATTACTAGCCTAGCAGAGAAAGGCATCGACTTGAAACTGCAAGCTTCAGCGTTGAAGTTACTAGCAAGCCAAGGATATGATCCGGAAATGGGAGCTCGCCCACTTCGCAGAACCCTGCAAACAGAAGTGGAGGACAAGTTGGCAGAACTTCTCCTCAAGGGAGAACTGGTAGCAGGTAAGACACTTAAGATTGGTGTCAAAGCTGGTCAACTAAAATTTGATATTGCATAAAAATGGAGAGTCAGGAGTGGTCCTGATTCTTTTTTTCTACTTTTTTATAAAAAAGTAGAAAAAAAGATATTGACAAAATAAAAATATAGTTTATAATAAAAACATAGAAAATAAAAATATCAAAAATTATAAAAAGGTAAAACGTTTATGAAAAAGAAAACAGCAGTGGTATTTGGGACCTTTGCCCCTCTTCATCAAGGGCATATCGATCTGATCCAGCGAGCTAAGCGTCAGTGTGAGCAGGTCTGGGTAGTCGTTTCAGGCTACGAGGGAGACCGAGGTGAGCAGGTAGGTTTAAGTCTTCAAAAACGATTTCGCTATATCCGAGAGGCTTTTCGTGATGACGAATTGACCTCTGTCTGCAAGCTGGATGAGACCAACCTTCCCCGTTACCCTATGGGCTGGCAGGAGTGGTTGGACCAGATGTTAGCGGAGATTTCCTATGATGAAACCCAGCAAGAACTGACTTTCTTTGTGGGAGAAGAAGAATACCAGCAAGAACTAGCTAAGCGTGGATTTGGAACCGTCTTGCAAGAAAGAAAGTTTGGTATCTCAGCGACTATGATTCGAGAAAATCCAAGCAAATATTGGAAATACATCGCTCAACCCTTCCGTCGTCAGTTTACAAAGAAAGTCTTGATTATGGGAAGTGCTAGCAATGGGAAGACCACTCTGGCCAAGGATTTGGCAAGGTATTACGATGCGCCGGTCAGTCTGGAATACGCGCGTGAGTACCAGATCAAAAACAATGTCCGCGACGATGAATTGACTCCAAAGGATTACTATTATCTCCTGCTGGGACAGTATGACCAGACCTCAAAACTAATCGATAGCAATGCCAATCGAGGCCTGGTGATAGCTGATACCAACTCCTTGGTAACCAAGGGTTACTATGACTATTACATGGAGACTGAGGACCAAGGAGACTTATCAGGGGAAACCTTTGATAATCTCTTTGCCTCTATCTTGGCCAAGGAAAAATGGGACTTGATTCTCTTTGTACAACCTGTCGGCTCCTATGTCAATGATGGATTTAGAGATATGACTATGGCAGAAGACCACATTCGCTATAGTTTTTCCCAGCATTTGGATCAGATGAGGGAGAGATACTTAACGACCATTCCTTTAGTTTATCTAGCGGAGGATTATCTAGGTAATTATGAAGCAGCAAAAGTGGCTATTGATGCCATTTACTAAGCAGATTAGGAGAAAATGATGAAAAAACTAACTGAAAAAATCACACAATTTATCGAAAACTTTAAAAATGTCCATGCCGAAGCCCGTAAGATTGGTTTTGCAGGAATCATGCGCTTGCTATGGAAAGATCTCTTTGTCGGCCGTAGCCTTTTCCAGTGGTTGTATCTCATTGCCCTGTCAAGTGTTCCCTTGATCTTGGAATTCACGCAAAATACAGAAAGTCATGACTGGATGAGCTTGTTTGCATCTTGGACTGGGATTGTCTGTGTTATCTTGGTAGCAGAAGGGCGTGCAAGCAATTATCTCTTTGGGGCTATTAACTCGGCTATCTACTTGATCTTGGCCATGAATGCGACTTTTTATGGCGAAGTCTTGACGACCGTTTACTTCTTTGTCATGCAGCCGATTGGTCTCTATGCTTGGTTGTCCAATCGTATCAATGACCAAGGTAAACCAGAAGAATCCCACTTTGAAGCTAAGAAATTATCTGTGCTTGACTGGCTCAAGTACTTGGCCTTGACTGCCATTATCTGGATTGGTATGGGCTTGGCTTACCAAAGTATCAATAGCGCTCGTCCTTTCCGTGATAGTGTTACTGATGCGACCAATGGTGTTGGTCAGCTCTTGATGACACGTCTCTACCGTGAGCAATGGATTTTCTGGATTGCAACCAATCTCTTTAGTATTTATCTCTGGTGGGGTGAAAATATCCACATCCAAGGGATGTACTGGGTTTACACACTCAACAGTCTAGTGGGATGGTACCAATGGACTAAGGCAGTTCGAAAGGAGGCATAAGATGGCAGATACGATGATTCCAGCTGGGATGACGGAAAAAGAATATTATGAAATCCATGCCAGTCAGGAGGAGTTTTTAGACTGGTACTACAAGCAGGAACTCCCTCAATATGAAAAACCAAGTGTGACAGTAGATATGGTAGCCAACTGCTTTGTCGAAGGAAAGATCAAGCTCCTGCTGATCCGTCGCAAGGCCCACCCTTATCAGAACTGTTTAGCCTTGGTCGGAGGCTTTATGGACAAGGGAGAAGATGCTGCACATGCCTGTCAGCGCGAGGTGAGAGAAGAAGTCAATCTCGATCTACCTTTGGAGAAAATCGAGCAATTGATGACCGTATCGACTCCCGGGCGTGACCCACGGGGCTGGACAGTGACCATTGCCCATTTAGTGTACCTGCCTAGTCGTGCCTTAGACCTCGTTCAGGCAGGTGACGATGCCAAGGATGTCGTTTTTGTAGATGTCGACTTTCAGACAGGCAAATGTTTCCTAGAGGGAGTGGAGCTGGACGAGAAAGCCTTCGCCTTTGACCATTATGCCATTATCCAAGAATCCATCAAACGAATCCAAGGCCGTCTCGACTGGAACCCAACCTTCCTCTATCTGCTAGAGGAAGAGTTCACTGTCTACGAGGGGACTGAACTGGTCAATCTCATCAATCCTGGTCGCCCCATCGTCAGCAATAACTTTCTCGTAAAATACGGAGAATATGTAGAAGAAGTCGGACTCAAACGAGTACCTAAAAAGAAACCAAGAAAAACCTATCGATTGAAATAAAAAGTGAGGTCGGGACAAAGTTCCCGACCTCTTTATGTACCATCATGAAATGGCTTTCTGTTGCGACTGTATTAGTGGTGGCTGTCTTTCTTAGGATTACTCAACATGTGAGTAAAGAAGTCTTTGTATCGATACTTGAGATAGTTCTCATGTAAAAATAACAAGGCGATATAGACAATCAAAAAGATTGTAGTCAGATAGAAGACATCAAATGCAGTTCGCGCATAGTAAGTGGCTGATTGATAAGAGCCAATAGCTCCCAAAATCAACCAAGGAAGATACTTGTAATACTTATTTAGCATAAGAGTGCACCTCCTATATTCTATTTCAATGTTATTATATTCCTTTGTCTAACACAATGCAAGCGATTACACAAGAGCGATGCAAAAAATAGGACTCTTATCTAAAAAATTTTCTATTTTCTCGTTTCGATTACGAATAGAGATAGTAGAAGGAACAATTTTAATTCAATTTGCTGAGATTTTTAAAATAGTTTCTCTAAATAGTTGACAGATTTAAGGTCTAATGTTACAATTATATTACAAAAAGATTTCTTAATATTTCGAAAATGTTACAAAGGGGTAGAAAAATGAAAAAGAAAACCTATATCAAATTGATGGCAGCGACTGTATTGGCTTCTACCTTGCTACTGGGAGCTTGTGGAAATAAAAACGAAACCACTCAAACCAGCAGCTCTGCAAAGACAAGCCAATCATCAAGTTCTAAAGTAGCTTCTTCTAACAAAGAAAGCAAGACTCAAAAATCTTCAAGCTCAGCTTCATCTGAAAAAGCTCAAGCATCTTCTGATCAATCTTCTACAACAGCAGATCAGTCACAAGCGAAACCAGCCCCTGAATCAAGACAAGAACAAGCAACTCCTAGTCAACCAGCCCCTTCTCAGGCTCCGTCAACTCAGCAAGGCTCTCAAGCCCAGTCTAACCAGTCAAGCTATGATCCAACAACTGACCGCAAACTTCAAGACAAGCAAGCAGAACACAACAAACGCTACAAGGGTGTTTTAACCATGGTCGATGGTGATTTCTCAGCAGCTGCAGGCAACTGGAAGGGAGCGAATGGCGAAACTATTATGGTTTCATCAGGGGGCCAATTTACAGTAGAAGCTGCAGATGGAAAGAAAGAAAACTACTCTATTAGAGGTTACTCTTACACTCTTGATGATGGTAAGTATAATGCCAAAATCGGTGGAGGAAAAATCATCCAAATTACAACAGGTGCGGATGGTAAAGTTTCAAGCGTTGCCTTGATTCAATAATAAAATTTGGTGTTTTAACTCTTACTAGAAATCGTTCTGTAAAAGAGTGAGTCAACTGTTTTTCACTTAGTTTCTCCAAGAGAAAGTGGTATAATAAAAAAATCAAAGGAAAACGAGTGATAATACATGGCGGATAAATTAATCTTACCTCAAAACACACGATTGATGGGAGTATTTCTTGGATTTGTAGGTGGTTCTTTGGATGTGTTTTGCCATATTCAATACCATAGTTTGGTAGCGACACAGACAGGGAATATTCTCCTACTGATATCTGATTGGCACGACTCAAATGTCATTAATACGATGCTACGATTCTGCTCCATTATTTTCTTTTCTCTAGGATTTCTGTTTGCATTGCACATGAAAGAATACCGTAAAACGGCCTACTGGCGGGTTAAGATGCTGCTTCCTTTATTTATTGGAACTCTTATTCTACCTTTCTTTTCACGATTTCCTCTATTAGAAGTTCCTTTCATCGCTTTTGGAACAGGAATGATGATGCTAACATTTACGGGCAGTTTGATTGAAGATCATCCCTATGTCATTTTTATGACGTCTGGAAATTACCGAAAGATGTTGACCGCTTTGTATCGCATTGCTAGAAGAGAAGGAAATATCCAAGAATATCGTCGTCAGGCCTTAAATTATGGGATTGTTGTGGGAAGTTTCATAGTGGGCGCAATCAGCTTGGCTGTATTGATGCATTTTCTTCATGAATGGTCTATATGGATTATCAGCCTCAATTTGTTTTTGATTATGTCCTACTATATAGCTAGAGTGAAGCAATTAGATTTACAAGATGAAAACATATAAAAAACGGCAAGACCCATTTTTGAGCTTTGCCGTTTTTGTGAGTTGTAGATGTGAGACTATGCTTTGTCTAGTTGCAAGAGTGCCTCAATTTCTGCAAGAGTGCTAGCTTGTGAAATAGCTCCACGAAGCTTGGCTGCACCAGATGTACCACGAAGGTAGTGAGGAGCGAGGCCACGGAATTCACGGACTGCAATTTTTTCTCCTTTGAGGTTAATCAAGCGTTTCAAATGTTCGTAGGCGATTTTCATCTTGTCCTCGAAAGTCAAGTCAGGAAGGATTTTTCCTGTTTCAAAGTAGTGATTGATCTGATTGAAGAGGTAGGGATTTCCCATGGCTGCGCGACCAATCATGACAGCGTCAGCACCGACTTCTTCGATACGCTGTTTAGCTTCTTGTACCGTACGGATATCACCATTTGCGATAAATGGAATCTTGGTCAAAGCTTGAGCAACCTTGTGTAGGGTCTCGAGGTCTGCGTGGCCAGTATACATTTGTTCGCGGGTACGACCATGCATGGCAAGGGCAGAGACACCAGCAGCCTCGGCGGCGAGAGCATTTTCCACGGCCAGGGATGGGTCAGACCAACCAGTACGCATTTTAACTGTGAGGGGGATATCAAGGACAGATTGGACCTTGTTGATAATAGAGTAGATCTTGTCTGGATCCTTGAGCCACATAGCGCCAGCTTCGTTTTTCACGATTTTGTTAACTGGGCAGCCCATGTTGATATCGACGATATCAGTCTTGGTGTTTTCTTGAATGAATTCTGCTGCGCGTGCGAGGCTATCTTCATCGCTACCAAAGAGTTGGATAGAGACTGGGTTTTCGCCTTCATCGATATGAAGCATATGAAGAGTTTTTTCGTTGTTGTATTGGATTCCCTTGTCAGAGACCATTTCCATCACAACGAGTCCAGCTCCGAGCTCTTTTGCGATGGTACGAAAGGCTGAGTTGGTCACGCCAGCCATGGGTGCTAAAACAGTACGATTGGGAATCTCAACATTGCCAATCATAAAGGGTGTATTAAGATTTGTCACGAATGAGTTCCTCCAGGTCGTTTTCATCAAAGTTATAAGTTGTTTGGCAGAATTGGCAAGTGATTTCTGCTCCATGGTCTTCCTCTTTCATTTCCTCTAGGTCTGAAGTTGGAAGGCTGGCAAGAGCGTTCATAAAACGGTCTTTGCTGCAGTCACATTGGAAACGAATTTCTTCTTCAGATAGACGTTTGTAAGATTCGTCACCATAGATGGCCTTGAGAAGGGCTTCGATATGGTCGTCGCTTTCCAGAAGTGTTGAGATAGCTGGCATTTCTTGGATGCGTTTCTCAAAGCGAGCAATCTCTCCTTCCTTGGCTCCTGGCAATACTTGGAGAAGGAAACCTCCGGCAACTTCGACCTTGTCGTCTTTGTCTAAAAGAACATTGAGGCCGACTGCTGAAGGGGTTTGTTGGCTTTCTGTCAGGTAATAAGCCAAGTCTTCACCGATTTCTCCAGAGATGAGAGGAGTCATGGAGTTGTAGGGATTTCCAGTACCGTAGTCTGTGATAACGAGAAATTGACCATTTCCGACAAAAGGTCCGACAAGGACTTCACCAGTTGCAGTCTTTTTGATGTCAACACCTGGATTTTGAACGTAACCTTTGACGTTGCCCTTGGTATCTGCGACCGTGATGATGGCACCGAGAGAGCTCGTTCCAAGAACTTTAACCGTTAGCTTGGTATTTCCTTTTTCATTGGCTGCGAGAATTTGGCTAGCGATAAGGGTACGACCAAGTGCAACGGTTGAACTGGCTTGGGTTTGATGTTTTTCTTGAGCAGTGCGGACGGTTTCAGTGCTATCAAGGACAAAAGCACGAAAGGCTCCGCTTTCTGATATAGTTTTAATAATTTTATCCATAGCTACTATTTTAGCATAAAAATGCCCAAAGGGGGAGCCGTGTGTTTGCTGTCATTTTTTAATCGTTTAATGTGTGATAATAGGTGTTAGGATTTTGAAGAAATAGAATTGTTGGTAACAATTTTTATTAATATTTTAACTTATCTTAAAATAAGCTAAAACGAACTTTTAAGTTATGGTAAACAGTTGAAAAAAAGGTTGATAAAATGGTAAAATGTTAGGAAGATAAGATAGTAAATGCATAGTTGCATAGCTTTTTTGAAAAATCATAGAAAATTGAACACACTAACTATGGGAAAACACAGAAAATTGTATATGTTTTTGGGACAGACCGTCCTATATTTTGTAATCTTACTTGGTTTGCTTTATTTTTTTAGTTACCTTGGTCAGAGTCAAGGAACCTTTATTTATAATGAGTTCTAGTTTGAAGGAGAAGAAAAACCGTGTCTAATAAACCGATAAAAGATATGATTGAAACGATTGAGCACTTTGCTCAAACACAACCAACATATCCTGTCTACAATGTTTTAGGTCAAGAACATACTTATGGTGATCTGAAGGCTGATTCAGATAGTTTGGCTGCAGCTATCGATCAACTTGGCTTGCCTGAGAAATCTCCAGTCGTCGTTTTTGGTGGTCAGGAGTATGAGATGTTGGCTACCTTTGTGGCGCTGACTAAGTCGGGACATGCCTATATTCCAATTGACAGCCATTCGGCCTTGGAACGAGTTTCTGCTATCGTAGAAGTTGCAGAGCCAAGTTTGATTATTGCCATCTCGGATTTTCCATTAGAGCAAACAAGCACACCGATGCTGAATTTGGAGCAAGTCCACGAAGCCTTTGCTCAAGCTTCTAGCTACGAGATGACCCATCCAGTCAAGGGGGATGACAACTACTATATCATCTTTACTTCTGGTACGACTGGTAAGCCAAAGGGAGTGCAGATTTCCCATGACAATCTCCTCAGTTTTACCAACTGGATGATTACAGACAAGGAATTTGCGACGCCAAGTCGTCCGCAAATGCTGGCCCAGCCCCCTTATTCTTTTGACCTATCTGTCATGTACTGGGCGCCAACCTTGGCACTGGGTGGTACGCTTTTCGCTCTTCCTTCAGCCATTACTCAGGACTTCAAGCAACTATTTGCGACCATCTTTTCATTGCCAATCGCTATCTGGACCTCAACGCCTTCCTTTGCAGATATGGCCATGTTGTCAGAAGACTTCAATAGCGAGAAAATGCCTGGAATCACGCATTTCTACTTTGATGGTGAAGAATTGACGGTCAAAACAGCTCAAAAACTGCGTGAGCGTTTCCCAAATGCCCGTATTATCAATGCCTACGGTCCAACGGAAGCGACAGTAGCCCTATCAGCTGTTGCCGTAACAGACGAGATGTTGACGACTCTCAAACGCCTACCAATCGGCTATACCAAGGCTGATTCTCCAACCTTTATCATTGATGAGGAAGGCAATAAGCTGCCAAATGGTGAACAGGGAGAAATCATTGTTTCTGGGCCAGCTGTTTCAAAAGGCTATATGAATAATCCTGAAAAAACGGCAGAAGCTTTCTTTGAGTTCGAAGGTCTTCCGGCCTACCATACAGGGGATGTAGGAACTATGACAGATGAGGGCTTGCTTCTCTACGGTGGACGTATGGATTTCCAGATTAAGTTCAATGGTTATCGCATTGAGCTTGAAGATGTCTCTCAAAACCTCAACAAATCTCGCTATATCGAGTCGGCCGTTGCTGTCCCACGTTATAACAAGGACCACAAGGTACAAAATCTACTGGCCTATGTCATCCTAAAGGACGGTGTCCGCGAGCAGTTTGAGCGTGATATCGATATTACCAAGGCTATCAAGGAAGACCTAGCAGATATCATGATGTCTTATATGATGCCATCCAAGTTTCTCTATCGAGACAGTTTGCCACTAACGCCTAATGGTAAAATTGATATCAAGGGCTTGATCAACGAGGTAAACAGTAGATGATGGAGCTTTACAAACAGCTACCTCATTTGGAACCTTATGGCAATCTTTATTATTTTTTGTATGTGATTGCTGCGACCCTACCGATATTTATCGGGCTCTTTTTCAAGAAACGTTTTTCCTGGTATGAGGTGCTGGTTAGTCTCTTCTTTATCGTCACCATGTTGGTAGGTGGAAAGACCGATCAAATAAGCGCTCTTATCCTTTATGTTATCTGGCAAGTACTGCTTGTATTTTTCTACAAAAGGTACAGGAAACGACGGGATAGTAAATGGATATTTTATCTAGTTAGCTTTTTATCCCTATTGCCTATCGTCTTTGTGAAGGTATCTCCTGCTATTCACGGACCCCAATCTTTGTTTGGCTTTTTAGGAATTTCTTACTTAACCTTTCGTGCAGTTGGGGTTATCGTTGAGTTGAGGGACGGTGTCATCAAGGATTTAACGATTTGGCAATTCTTACGTTTTCTTCTTTTTATGCCGACTTTCTCAAGTGGTCCCATTGATCGTTTTAAACGTTTCAATGAAAATTATGCGACCATTCCTGAGCGGGATGAGCTGATGGACATGCTAGAAGAGGCTGTCAAGTATATCATGCTTGGCTTTCTCTACAAGTTTATCTTGGCCCATATTTTAGGAGAGACATTATTGCCTCCGCTGAAAAATTTGGCCTTGCAGACAGGTGGTTTCTTTAACCATTATGCTCTGGCGGTCATGTACACCTTCGGTCTGGAGCTCTTCTTTGATTTTGCGGGCTACTCTATGTTTGCCTTAGCAATTTCAAACTTGATGGGTATTCATAGTCCTATCAACTTTAACAAGCCCTTTTTGTCAAGGGATTTAAAAGAGTTTTGGAATCGCTGGCACATGAGTCTGTCTTTCTGGTTCCGTGACTTTGTCTTTATGCGGATGGTCATGGTGTTGACCAGAAAGAAGGTTTTTAAAAATCGCAATGTGACCTCAAGTGTAGCCTACATTCTCAATATGCTGATTATGGGATTTTGGCATGGTGTGACCTGGTACTATATCGCCTACGGACTTTTCCATGGGATTGGACTGGTCATCAATGATGCTTGGGTTCGTAAGAAAAAAGCACTCAATAAAGAACGAAAAAAAGCTGGGAAGGGTTCCTTACCTGAGAATCGCTGGATTCAGTTGCTTGGCATGGTTGTCACCTTCCATGTCGTGATGGTTTCATTCTTAATCTTTTCTGGATTTTTGAATGAGTTATGGTTTAAAAAATAGAAAGATATAAAAAATGGATATCAAATCAGAAGTTATTGAAATTATTGATGAGTTGTTTATGGAAGATGTTTCTGACATGATGGATGAAGATCTTTTTGATGCCGGTGTCTTGGATAGCATGGGAACGGTTGAATTGATTGTTGAGATTGAAAACCGTTTTGATATTCGTGTTCCAGTGACAGAGTTCGGTCGTGATGACTGGAATACAGCTAATAAAATTGTAGAAGGTATTGCGGAGTTAAAGAATGCTTAAACGCTTGTGGCTGATCTTCGGGCCTATCTTCATCGCTGGATTTTTGGTTCTTCTACTCATCTTTTTTTATCCAAGTACAACAAGCCATAATCTGACGGAGGAGAAGTACTCTGCAGCTTCCATCAGTAGAGAAAGTTTTAAAGAGAGAAGTCAAAAAGTGAGGGCGCTAACGGATCCCAATATGCGTTTTGTCCCTTTTCTAGGGTCAAGTGAATGGATTCGATTTGATAGTGTCCACCCAGCTGTTTTAGCAGAAAAATACAATCGTCCCTATCGCCCGTACTTTATGGGTCAGGCAGGAGCGGCCTCGCTTAATCAATATTTCGGTTTGCAGCAGATTCTGCCAGAAATCGAGGAAAAGCAGGCGGTGTTTGTCATCTCTCCTCAGTGGTTTACAGAGACGGATTACGAGCCAGCGGCGTTTCAGAGATTCTTTAATAGCGACCAGTTGACAGCTTTTTTGGAAAATCAATCTGGGGACATCTCGGCTAAGCATGCTGCGACGCGTTTGTTGAAGCAGAATCCGAGTGTGGCATTGAAAGGCATCCTTCAAAAACTTTCAAAAGGAGAGGACTTGTCAGATGCTGATCGACTTATCATCAACGTCTTTGCACGATTCAATGAAAAGCAGTCCTCTCTTTTTGGTCAATTTTCCATTCGGGGGAAACTCAAGTACAAAGAACATGTAGAAAACTATTTAAAAGATCTTCCTGATCAGTTTTCCTATGACGCTTTAGAAGAAATTGCCCGTAAGGATGCAGAGGCAAATACGACCAATAACGATATGGGGATGGAGAATCATTTCTACACGTATGAGGTCAAAAAAGACTTAAAAAAATGGGAAGGGTATCAAAAAAATTATAACTTCCTAAAGTCGTCTGAATACAATGATTTGCAGCTGGTTCTCAATCAATTTGCCAAATCAAAAGTCAATGTGCTCTTTGTTATCCAGCCCGTCAACAAGAAATGGATGGAATATACAGAGCTCAGTGAAGAAATGTATCAACACGCAGTGGAGAAAATTCGTTACCAATTAGAAAGTCAAGGATTTACCAACATTGCTGACTTTTCTAAAAAAGGAGGAGAACCTTACTTTATCAAGGATACCATCCACTTAGGCTGGTTGGGTTGGTTGGCTTTTGATAAGGTTGTCAATCCTTTCTTGACTGATCCGAAACCAGCTCCAGACTATAAGATGAATGACCGTTTCTTTAGTAAGGACTGGGCGACCTATGATGGAAATATCAAAGATTTCCAATAAATTGATTAAAAAAACTTGAACTTTTTGGTTCAGTTTTTTTGGTTAAATGACGAATATTTTAGATGAAAAAAAGTCAAAAGTTTTATTTTTTCTAGAAATATCGTATAATATAAAGGAAAAAAGAAAAAGAAAAGGATTTCAAAATGAATAAACGTTCTTTGTTACCTGTCTTGTCGACAGCTCTATTAGCCCCAGCCTTTTTAGCTGGACAAGTCTATGCTGAAGAAGCAACAACTCCTGCAGAAAGTTCAACTGTTGTAGCGACTCCAGCTCCTGTGTCGAACCCTGCAGCGCCAGCAACTTCAACAAATGAGGTAGAGACTCCAGCAACCGTTGCACCTGCAGAAGCTCCGTCAGCTCCTGTTGAATCTACTAAAAGCGAAGAAAAGGATACCGTTATCTTACATACCAATGATGTTCATGGTCGTATCGTAGAGGAAAAGGGAGTAATTGGAGATGCTAAACTAGCGACTGTCATCGAGCAGGAACGTGCGAAATCAAATCAAAATACTCTGGTTGTTGATGCGGGAGACGCTTTCCAAGGTTTACCGATTTCCAACTCTACTAAGGGTGAAGCGCGTGCTGAAATTCTCAATCAGATGCAGTATGATGCCATGGCAGTAGGAAATCATGAGTTTGACTTTGGTTTGGACGAAGCTAAGAAATACAAGGAAATCTTGAAATTCCCATTACTTAGCTCAAATACCTATGTCAATGGAGCTCGTCTTTTTGAAGCTTCTACAATCGTTGATAAAGATAAGACTGTGGAAGGTGATGAATTTGTTGTAATCGGTGTGACAACACCTGAAACTGCTACAAAAACCCATCCTAAAAACATTAAAGGGGTAACTTTTACAGATCCAATCTCTGAAGTCAATAAGGTCATCGAAGAAGTTCAAGCAAAGGCTCGTGCAGAAGGCAAGGACTACAAGCACTATGTTGTGCTCGCTCACTTGGGTGTAGATACTACAACTCCAGTTGAGTGGCGTGGTTCAACCTTGGCAGAAGCTCTATCTAAAAATCCTCGTCTCAAAGGCAAACGTGTGACGGTTATTGATGGACATTCTCACACAGTAGCTTCCACAACTTATGGCGACAATGTTACCTATAACCAGACGGGAAGCTACCTTCATAATGTTGGGAAGGTTATCTACAAATCACGTCAGCTTTTGGGCAATCCTACATTGATTGCAGCTGCTGATGCCAAGAAACTGACTGCCAATCCAACAGTTGAAAAACTAGTCAAAGACATTAAACAAAAATACGATGCTGAAAATGCTGTTGAAGTCGTTTCAAACAGCCCTGTAGAGCTAAACGGTGATCGTGAAAATGTTCGAGTTCGTGAAACCAACCTCGGAAACGTCGTGGCAGACTCTCTCTATCAGTATGGTCAAACAGGATTTAGCCATCCGACAGACATCGCTGTGACAAATGGTGGTGGCTTGCGTGAAACCATTGCAAAGGGCAAACCAATCACTAAAGGAAATGTCATTGCCGTTCTTCCGTTTGGGAATACCATCTCACAAATCCAAGTGACGGGGCAACAAGTTTTGGATATGTTTGAAAAATCACTCGGATCTATCTTGCAGGTTGATAAGGATGGCAAGAAGGTCTTGGATGAGAACGGACAACCATTGCTAGAACCAAGTGGTGGCTTCTTGCAAGTTTCAGGTGTGAAGGTTTACTATGATACCAACCTACCATCAGGTAAACGTGTCTTGGCCATCCAGGTCAAAAACCGCACGACTGGTCGTTATGATCTCCTAGACCTCGCAAAAATCTACTATCTTGCAACCAATGATTTTCTAGCTGCGGGTGGCGATGGCTACACGATGTTAGGTGGTGCGCGAGAAGAAGGTCCTTCTATGGATGCAGCCTTTGAAGAGTATCTGAAAACAGCTGATTTGACCCAGTATGAAAAGATCAATCCGAACTCACGGACGATTTCTGTGGATTCTAAAAACTTTAGTTTGCCAGTAGAAACGCCTCAAACGAATGCGGCTGCTAATGATGCGACTACAAATGTGCCATTGACTTATGAGGTTGCAGGTCAATTTAGCAAGAAGGCAGTTGTCTCAGAAAAAGCCCTCCCAAATACAGGAAGCGAACAGTCCATCTTCTTGCTCTTGATGGGAATGGTAGCTGGTTTGGCAGGTATCTTATCGAGTCGAAAACCAAAGCAAAAATAGGTTAAATTTTCATCTAGAAGAGTCTAGGGAAACGTTTTTACGCCTTTTCCCCTTGACTCTTTTTTGGTTTATGATATAATTAACCAGTAAAGAATCGGTGGCTATCTATGTTTTTTACGAAAAGATAGCTTGGGAAGGAGTAACACATGAGACAGCTTGCACAGGAAATCGACAACTTTTTAAACGAGGTGATCTTGAGATCTGAGAACCAGCATGAAATTCTAATCGGGCATTGCACAAGTGACGTTGCCTTGACCAATACTCAGGAACACATCCTCATGCTCTTGTCAGTAGAATCCCTAACCAACTCGGAGTTGGCCCGTCGTCTTAACGTCAGTCAGGCGGCAGTGACCAAGGCTATCAAGTCTTTGGTCAAAGAGGGCATGTTAGAGACATCTAGAGATCCAAAGGATGCGCGTGTGATTTTTTATCAACTGACAGAGCTGGCTCGACCGGTGGCAGAGGAGCACCACCATCATCATGAACACACGCTCTTAGCCTATGAACAAGTGGCAAGTCAGTTTACTCCAAATGAACAAGAAGTTATCCAGCGGTTTTTAACTGCTTTAGTAGGAGAAATCAAATAATGCGGTATATTACAGTAGAGGACTTGTCTTTCTATTATGACAAGGAACCTGTCCTCGAGCATATCAACTACAGTGTTGATAGTGGGGAGTTTGTCACCCTGACTGGTGAAAATGGGGCTGCCAAGACAACGCTCATCAAGGCGAGTCTAGGCATCTTGCAGCCAAGATTTGGCAAGGTAACCATCTCAAAGACAAATACTCATGGGAAAAAACTTAGGATAGCCTATCTTCCCCAGCAGATTGCCAGTTTTAATGCTGGTTTTCCGAGTACGGTTTATGAATTTGTCAAGTCGGGTCGTTATCCACGGAAGGGCTGGTTCCGTCGCTTGAATGCCCATGATGAGGAGCATATCAAGGCCAGTCTAGACTCAGTTGGTATGTGGGAACACCGTGACAAACGAATTGGCTCCCTCTCTGGAGGCCAAAAGCAACGAGCAGTGATTGCTCGGATGTTTGCTTCTGACCCAGATATTTTTGTCTTGGATGAGCCGACGACAGGGATGGATGCTGGAAGCAAAAATGAATTTTACGAACTCATGCACCATAGTGCCCACCATCATGGCAAGGCTGTTTTGATGATTACCCATGATCCTGAGGAGGTCAAGGACTATGCGGATCGCAATATTCATCTAGTCCGTAACCAAGACTCGCCATGGCGTTGTTTCAACGTTCACGAAAGCGACCAGGAGGTGGACCATGCTTAGTTTGTTATCTTATGACTTCATGCAGCGTGCCTTCTTGGCTGTTATTGCCATGAGTCTCTTTTCTCCAGTCCTTGGGACCTTCCTTATCTTACGTCGTCAGAGTTTGATGAGTGATACACTCAGTCACGTTTCTCTATCAGGGGTAGCCTTTGGTCTGGTTTTGGGAATTTCTCCAACCATTTCAACCATTGCTATTGTCTTGATCGCTGCGGTCTTTTTGGAGTATCTCCGTACTGTCTATAAGAACTTTATGGAAATCGGGACTGCCATCCTCATGTCTACAGGGCTTGCAGTGTCTCTTATCGTGATGAGTAAGGGTAAAAGTTCGAGTTCTATGAGTTTGGACCAATATCTCTTTGGTTCGATTGTTACCATTAGCCAGGAGCAGGTGATTTTCCTCTTTGCCATTGCGGCGGTCGTTTTACTCTTGACTTTCTTGTTCTTGCGACCAATGTATATCCTGACTTTTGATGAGGACACGGCCTTTGTGGATGGCTTGCCAGTTCGTACTATGTCCATCCTCTTTAACATGGTGACAGGGGTGGCCATTGCCCTTATGATTCCAGCAGCAGGAGCCCTTTTGGTGTCGACCATTATGGTCTTGCCGGCTAGTATTGCCCTTCGTCTGGGGAAAAACTTCAAATCCGTTATGTTGCTAGCCAGTGCGATTGGCTTTTTGGGAATGGTGGCAGGACTTTATATTTCCTACTATGCGGAAACACCTGCCAGCGCTAGTATCACCATTATCTTTGTAGCTGTCTTTTTGTTAGTCAGTCTACTGAAACGTTTTATCAAATAGGAGAATGAAATGAAAAAAATTAGCTTACTACTAGCTAGTCTATGTGCCCTGTTTTTAGTGGCTTGTTCCAATCAAAAGCAGGCAGATGGGAAACTCAATATCGTGACAACCTTTTACCCTGTCTACGAATTTACCAAGCAAGTCACAGGAGATACTGCTAATGTAGAACTTCTAATCGGTGCTGGTACAGAACCTCACGAATACGAACCGTCTGCCAAGGCAGTTGCTAAAATCCAAGATGCAGATACCTTTGTCTATGAAAATGAAAATATGGAAACTTGGGTTCCTAAATTGCTAGATACCTTGGATAAGAAAAAGGTGAAAACCATCAAGGCGACAGGTGATATGTTACTCTTGCCAGGTGGTGAGGAAGAAGAGGAAGGGCATGATCATGGCGGTGAGGGTCACCATCACGACTACGATCCCCACGTTTGGTTATCACCAGTTCGTGCTATTAAACTAGTAGAACACATCCGTGATAGCTTGTCAGCAGATTATCCTGATAAAAAAGAGACTTTTGAAAAGAATGCGGCTGCCTATATTGAAAAATTGCAAGCATTGGACAAGGCCTACACAGATGGCTTGTCTCAAGCCAAACAAAAGAGCTTTGTGACCCAGCACGCTGCCTTTAACTACCTTGCCTTGGACTACGGTCTCAAGCAAGTATCCATCTCAGGTCTCTCTCCAGATGCAGAGCCATCAGCTGCTCGTCTGGCAGAATTGACAGAGTATATCAAGAAAAACAAGATTTCTTATATCTACTTTGAAGAAAATGCCTCACAAGCCCTTGCTAATACACTTTCAAAAGAAACGGGCGTCAAACTAGACGTGCTCAATCCGCTAGAAAGTCTGACAGAAGAAGCAACCAAGGCCGGTGAGGACTATATCTCCGTGATGGAGAAAAACCTCAAGGCTTTGAAACAAACAACAGACCAAGAAGGACCAGAAATCGAGCCAGAGAAGGAAGAAAACACCAAGACAGTTCAAAATGGTTACTTTGAGGATGCAGATGTCAAAGATCGTACCTTGAGTGACTATGTTGGCAACTGGCAGTCGGTCTATCCTTTCCTTGAAGATGGGACCTTTGATCAAGTCTTTGACTACAAGGCTAAGTTGACTGGCAAGATGACCAAGGATGAGTATAAGGCCTACTATAGAAAAGGCTATCAGACAGATGTGACCAAGATCAACATCACGGACAACACTATGGAATTTGTTCAAGGTGGTCAAAGCAAGAAATTCACCTACAAGTATGTCGGCAAGAAAATCTTGACCTATAAGAAAGGCAATCGTGGCGTGCGCTTCCTCTTTGAAGCGACGGATGCGGATGCTGGACAGTTCAAGTATGTTCAGTTTAGTGACCACAATATCGCCCCAGTTAAGGCAGAACATTTCCATATCTTCTTTGGAGGTACTAGCCAAGAAGCCCTCTTTGAAGAGATGGATAACTGGCCAACCTACTATCCAGATAACCTATCTGGTCAAGAAATCGCCCAAGAAATGTTGGCGCATTGATGCAAGAGAAAAATCCCGCAAAGCTGCGGGATTTTTTGGGTAGAAACGATTATCTGGTTAGGTTGCGAGACGGTAAACCGCCTCTGCGTAGATGTCCATAGCGCGATAAAGATCGTCTAGGACAGCTGCTTCATTTGCCTGATGCTCAGTTTGTTGTGCTCCTGGGAAAAGAGCGCCAAAGGCTACACAGTTTGGCATGGTGCGGGCAAAGGTAGCACCACCTGATGAGAGAGGAGGAGTTTTATCTCCGGTTTTTTCTTGGTAGACTTGCATAAGGGTAGTAACAAGTTGGCTATCTCTTGCGACATAGAGGGGTGCTAGATAGTCAAATTCTTGGTAGTCAAGTTGGTAGTCTTTGGCGCACTGAGTGAGCTGTGCCACCAGTTTCTCCTTATCTGCTAGCACAGGTATACGTATGTCGATCCGAATTTCGGAGCGATCGGGATTGATGGTCAACCCTGCGACATTAAAGGAAAGGGAACCAGACGGTTCATCAGCAACTTCTCCAAAGATTCCAAGCCCTCTACCATCTTGCCCTGCTTTGTCGGCTAGAAAATGGAGGGCAGGGTGGGGTTGGAGAGGTGCGAGCACACTAGCAAGCCGAATGACTGCATTGACACCTTGACTAGCATCTTTGGCGTGTTTAGGTACTCCAAGTACGGTCACGGTTTGGTCTGTGGTTTGGTAATCAAAATTTGCTTCCTTCAAACCTCTACAAACCGCTTCATAAAGAGGACCTTGATAATTTGCCTTATCTGGTACGACATTAAAGGCACCTCCGACATCGAGCTTGAGAAGATCAGAACCGGGGCCATGAAGCTTGACTTGAAGGAGCCCCTTTTCAGCGTATGTCAAAGGAAATGACGAATCTGGTGCAAATCCCATGCTGGCTTGTTCTTCGAGGGCGTTGTAGCGTGCCATACATCTCCAAAGAGTTTCTTCATCCGTACCAAAGATAAAACGTACGCGTTTTTTGAACTGGATACCTTGGTCAAGTAAGCTTTTCACTGCATAGAGAGCTGCCAGTGAAGGCCCCTTATCGTCTTGTACCCCTCGTCCGTAGAGTTTTCCTTCTCTGATAGTTGCTTCAAATGGAGGAGATTGCCAATCTGTTAAATCTCCTGCAGGCACAACATCCAAGTGACAGAGGATGGCAAGAAGTTCTCCCTCACCAACCTCTGCATAGCCATAATAACCCTTGGGGTCAATATAAGTTTTAAAGCCAAGTTCACGGCAGATTTCCAGCGTCTTTTCTAGAACGTCTTGAATAGCTTGTCCAAAAGGTGTCCCATTTTCCCCTTCTTGGAGGACGGATGGGTAGGAGATGAGAGTCTTTAGACTCTGTATAAAGCTCTGTTTAATGGAGTCAGTGATGTAGACTGTCATTCGTTTTACCTCACACTTTGTTCTAAAGGAATGGTAGGAAGGTGCCTAGGATAAGAAGGAGCATGCTCACGATGACAATAACGACAATGAGTTTAGTAACAAATTTCCACCAAGTTCCTAGACTGATACGGCCGAGCGCGAGAGCCCCCATGACGATACCAGAAGTTGGAGCGACAAGGTTTAGTACACCAGATGCAGATTGATAGGCAGTGATGATGAGACTAGGTTTTACGTTAACGAACTCACCAAGTGGTGCCATGATTCCCATTGTAGCACTAGCAAGTCCAGATGAAGATGGGATAAGGAATGACATAGGAAGGTAGAAGAGGTAGGTCAAAACGATGAAGACCTGAGAAGAGAGACCTTGAAGTCCAACTTCACCCCAGTGTAGAATAGTTGCAGTAATCATACCGTCGTTCATGATAACTTGGATACCACGAGCTACTGCACAAATCAAGGCTACGGTGAGAAGATCTGCTGCACCAGCCATAAAGGTAGAGATAATCTTGCTTTCCTTAAGACCGTAAACAACACCAATAAGAATACCCATCACAGCAAAGAGCATCGCACCTTCTGGGAAGTACCAGCTACCGAATGGTAGAGCAGATGAACCAATAGCTCCACCAATAACAGGGAGACCAATCAACCAATTCTTGAAGTCTTCAAATAGAGTGATGTGCAAGTCTACCCAAGGGATAAAGCTGGCGATCATGATGATGAAAGTCAAGATGAACAAGGCAAGAACATGTTTTTGTTTCTTGTTCAAGACAGATGGAGCATTTTCGTTATCAGTGACATTGAAGTGTTTAAGGTCTTCTTCACGTTGAGAGTAGACAAGTGATTTTGTAGGATCCTTTTGAATCTTTTCTGCATAGCGGTAGACAAAGTAAGTACTAATACCTGTCATAACAAACCAGAAGATGATACGAAGGATAACTCCGTCCATAGATGACACACCTGCGGTATCAGAAGCGATAACAGTAGCAAAAGGATTGAGAGTAGAGGCAAGACAGCCGACTTGTGAACCGAGTAGGATGATGGCAACGGCAGTAATGCTATCAAAACCAACAGCCATCATAACAGGGACAAGGAGTGGATAAAATGCCATGGTTTCTTCACCCATACCATAAGTTGTTCCTCCAAGCGCAAAGAGGGGCATGAGGATGAGGATCAGCATTTTTTCGCGTCCTTTGTATTTCTTAACAATAGAGGCAATACCAACATCTAATGTGCCTGTCGCATTGACGACACCGAGAAATCCCCCAACCATGAGGATGAAGAAGGCTACGTCAATAGCGGCTTTAGTTGGTTCGTGACCGAGCATCGCCCGAATCGGAGCCATTAGGATATCGTAAATCCCTTGGGGATTAGAGTCAACAGTTTGATAGGTACCTGCAATGAGGCCACCTGCTTCGTTCGTGTCATACTTACCTGCTGGAATGATCCAAGTTAAGATTGCCATAATGGCAATAATAATGATCAAAACAGTGTAAGATGAAGGCATTTGGAACCTTTTTTTTGTTTTTTCACTCATTTGTTTTTCCTCCTAAACTATGCTACAAAGTATAAAAACGAATGATGTTGGTTTACCTGAGTACTCCTAGTTAGAGCTTGTACTTGGGTTAAAATGGCTAGTCTTTAACAATAATTGTTCCGCTTTCGGACTCGATCAAGGCGCCTAGATTGCTGAGGGAAGTGATAACAGCCTTGCCTTCTGGGCGATTGGATACAAAATCGATAGCAGCTTCGACTTTTGGTAGCATGCTACCTGGCGCGAATTGTCCTTGTTTGATGTATTCTTTTAGTTGACTGACAGTGACGTGTTCAAGTTTTTCCTGGTCTGGTTTATTGTAGTTGACATAAACATAGTCTACGCCAGTAAGGACGATAAAGAGGTCAGCTTCGACGAGTTCTGCTAGCCGTTGAGACGCAAAGTCTTTGTCGATAACGGCTTCGACCCCACGCAAGTAACCGTTTTCATTTTTAACAACAGGGATACCTCCTCCACCTGCTGCGATGACAACTTGACCATTATCGAGCAAGGTGCGGATGCTGTTGATTTCTTTGATGTCGATTGGTTTTGGTGAAGCCACCACTTTACGCCAGCCACGACCGGCATCTTCTTTGAAGGTTGCTCCTGTTTTTTCGCTCTCAGCTTTGGCATCCTCTTCTGAGTAGAATGGACCGATTGGTTTGGTAGGATTGATAAAGGCAGGGTCCGCTTTGTCTACTATAACTTGGGTAACAACAGAAGCGACATTTTTATCAAGTCCTACATCGAGCAATGCGTTATCAAGAGCACATTGTAGCCAAAAACCGATACTACCTTCGGTCATGGCAACCAAAGAATCAAGGGGGAAGGCAGGGTTTTTTTCCGAATCTGCCATCAAGTGTTGAAGCAAGAGATTACCCACCTGAGGACCATTTCCGTGAGTGATGATCAGTTCATCTCCGTTTTGAATCAACTTGACCAGATGACGAGCTGTTTCTACCAGAGCAGCTTGTTGAGCTTGGGCAGATGGATCAGTGGAGAGGATGGCATTTCCGCCTAAAGCAACGACGATTTTTCTATGAGACATGAGCTCTCCTTTCTTTAATATGGTAAACCTGACAGAACTCCAAGAGCTACAGGCAGGTATGATGATAAAATATGAAGTGGAGATAGCGTCTTTTCAAAAGACAAATTAGTCATTACTACTAATAAAAGGGGTTGAACGCACAGCCGACGTTTATCAGAATGAGACTAGAAAGCAGGAAGATGACAAGAGTAAGGTGGCAAATTTGTCAAAGAGGATCCTTGCTTTCTTTCGCTAGAACTGATAAGCTATCATAGCTTTCGTCTCAACCCCTGTGTTGTGTATACGAGTAAATTTTATACTTTAGGAATGTAGAGATTTCCAAGAGTAGCAGCCATAACAGCTTTGATAGTGTGCATACGGTTTTCTGCTTGGTCAAAGTGACGAGCATACTTGCTGCGGAAGACTTCGTCTGTTACTTCCATTTCTTCTACGCCAAATTTTTCAGCAACATCTTTACCGTAAACAGTGTGAGTGTCGTGGAATGCTGGTAAACAGTGCAAGAAGATCAAGTTTTCGTTGCCAGCTTTCTTCACCAATTCCATGTTGACTTGGTAAGGTTTCAAAAGTGCAACGCGTTCTGCGAATTTGTCTTCTTCACCCATAGATACCCAAACGTCTGTGTAAAGTACATCTGCACCTTTGACAGCTTCGTCTGCATCTTCGGTGATGAGGATGTGTGCACCACTTTCTTTAGCAAAGCCTCCAGCCAATTCAACGATTTCTTTTTCTGGGAAGAGTTCTTTTGGTGAGAAGATGTGAACGTTAACACCAAGGATAGCACCTGTTACCAGCAAGCTGTTGGCAACGTTGTTACGTCCATCACCACAGTAAACCAATGTCAAGCCTTCCAAACGACCAAAGTTTTCTTGAACTGTCAAATAGTCAGCGAGCATTTGAGTTGGGTGCCATTCGTCAGTTAAACCGTTCCATACTGGAACACCTGAGAATTCTGCCAGTTCTTCAACCATACGTTGGCTGAAACCACGGAATTCAATCCCGTCAAACATGCGTCCCAATACTTTAGCAGTATCTTCAGTAGATTCTTTTTTACCTAACTGAATGTCATTTGCTCCGAGGTATTCTGGATGAGCACCAAGGTCAATAGCTGCAGTTGTAAAGGCTGCACGTGTACGAGTAGAAGTTTTTTCAAACAGGAGGGCGATATTTTTACCAGCAAGGTAGTGGTGTTGGATATTGCGCTTCTTTAAGTCTTTCAAATGAGCTGAAAGTCCGATTAGGTATTCTAACTCTGCGCGAGTAAAGTCTTTTTCTGCTAAGAAGCTGCGTCCTTGGAATACTGAATGTGTCATTCTATTATTTCCTCTTTCTATTTTTTACATTTTTTATTTACAAATACTGAACAGCGATTATACTTCTTCACGTTCAAATGGCATAGACATACAACGAGGTCCACCACGGCCCCGAACCAATTCGCTTCCGCGAATCTTAATCAAGCGAAGCCCGTATTCTTCTAGGATCTTATTGGTAATGGTATTGCGGGCATAAACGACGACTACACCAGGTGCGATGGTCAAAGTGTTGGAGCCATCATTCCATTGTTCACGCGCAGCTGCTACGATATTGCCACCACCGCAACGGATCAAATGAACTTTTTCTACGCCGAGGTTCTTCGCAAGAAGTTCAGCTAAGTCACCTTTTTCTTCAACAATCTTGAGTTTTTCATCTTCATAAGTGACAGAGTACACACGAAGATCGCCTTCAATTTCTGGGTGAATTGTGAACTTGTCATAGTCAACCATGGTGAAGACAGTATCCAAGTGCATGAATTTACGGTTGTTAGCAAATTCAAATGCCAATACTTTCTTGAAGCCAACATTTTTCTTGAAGATGTTCACCAAGAGTTTTTCAATTGAAGCTGCGTCTGTACGTTGAGAAATACCTACTGCGAGAACGTCTTTAGAAAGAACGAGCTCGTCTCCACCTTCAATACGTGTATCTTCTTCACGGTTGTAGACTAATTCTACTTTTCCACCATAGATTGGATGATATTTGAAGATATATTTACCATAAAGAGTTTCACGGTTACGAGTGTCGGCAAACATGTGGTTAAGTGATACGGCATTACCGATGGTTGCAAATGGATCGCGAGTGAAATACAAGTTTGGCATTGGGTCAATCGCAAATGGGTAATCTGATTCTACCAAGTCAGTCAGACCTTTCGCTTCGTCAGGAATTTCTGGCAATTCAGCTTTTTGAACCCCTGCCATTGTTTTTTCAACCAATTCTTGGTTGTCTTTGATACTACGAAGCAATTCACGAATAGCGACCTTAGTTTGACGTCCACGGATATTGGCTTCGTCTAAATATTCCTCGATAAATTGATCGCGGATTTCTGGGGAAGTCAATGATTCAGCAGCCAGTTGCTCTAGGTAAAGGACCTCAATTCCTTCATCACGAAGAGCTTGAGCAAATGCATCATGTTCTTTTTGAGCATCTTCCAAGAATGGAATGTCATCAAAAAGAAGCCTTTCGAGATAGTCCGGCAACAAGTTTTCCAACTCTTTGCCTGGACGGTGCAACATAACTTTTTTCAGTTTCCCAATTTCTGAGAATACCTGAATTGGATGTGAAGACATGTGTTTTCCTCCTTAAAAATTTTTAACGGTGGCACCTTTTTGGTACCGCTTACATTTACGTTATATCATATTCTCAGAGGCGTGTCAATAGTAAAAAATGATTAAAAATTCGGACAAAACAAGGTTTTAGTAGTATTTTATGTTATTATACGATGGCAAAAGGAATTACAGGAAATAAATGTATAAACTTCTACTAAAAAGAATATAATATTTTTTGAAAAAATTATGCTAAATTTCACATTTTAAGAAGAAATGTCCAGATTTTAATTCAGTTCTGACGAGGAATTGAGAGGAGCAGTGATTGAAAGTCGTTTAGAAAATTATATGAAATCTATCTGAAAGCCTTTCTTTTGAATGGCATAAAATGTATATTGTACAAATTATAGAATCTTTTCTGAGTATTTAGGAAGACAGCCTTGTCTTATTGACGGTACCTAGATTTTTTGTTATAGTCAACGAGGTAACAACTAGGAAGAAGGGTTTATTCACAAGTTGTGGATAAGTCTAGGGAGAGCAGGACATTCAGCTAATATTCAAGAGGGTTCTTGAAAATAGTACGGCAACTAGTAACTGGCCAGCTTTCTAGTAGAAATCCTAGTGCAGTGGGGATTTGAGCAGAGTTTGCTGAAGGTGATAGGTTCAAAGTCAAAGAGCTGGAGTCTAGAAAAACTAGTTTTTAGGCATGTTTTCTTATCCACAAGTTGTGGATAACTTTGTGAACAAGAGAAAGAGATACGAGATGATGACGAAAATAAAACCACATGGACCATTACCAAGTCAGGCTCAGCTAGATTATTTAGAGGATGAACTAGCTGCCTTTATCCATTTTGGCCCCAATACCTTTTATGGCAAAGAATGGGGAAGTGGGCAAGAGGATCCCAAGCGTTTCAACCCGACCAAGTTGGATGCGCGTGAATGGGTTCGAGTGTTCAAAGAAACAGGTTTTAAAAAGCTGATTTTGGTGGTTAAGCACCACGATGGTTTTGTGCTTTACCCGACAGCACATACAGATTATTCGGTCAAGGCTAGCCCTTGGAGGGATGGAAAGGGGGACTTGCTTCTCGAGGTTTCTCAAGCTGCAACAGAGTTTGACATGGATATGGGAGTGTATTTATCTCCTTGGGATGCCCATAGTCCCCTCTATCATGTGGACCGAGAAGCGGACTACAATGCCTACTATCTAGCTCAATTGAAGGAAATTTTGTCAAATCCTGCCTATGGGAATGCTGGTAAGTTCGCTGAGGTGTGGATGGATGGTGCTCGAGGCGAAGGGGCCCAGCAGGTCAACTATGAGTTTGAGACTTGGTTTGAAACCATTCGTGACTTGCAGGACGATTGTTTGATTTTCTCAACTGAGGGAACTAGTATTCGCTGGATTGGCAATGAACGGGGCTATGCAGGGGATCCCTTGTGGCAAAAAGTCAAGCCTGACCAGTTGGGGACAGAGGCTGCATTGGATTATTTACAGCACGGAGATCCCTCGGGGACGCTATTTTCAATCGGTGAGGCAGATGTTTCGCTTCGCCCGGGCTGGTTTTACCATGAGAATCAGGATCCCAAGTCTCTTGAGGAATTGGTTGAAATCTACTTTCACTCAGTGGGGCGGGGCACCCCTCTTTTGCTCAATATCCCACCGAACCAAGATGGACTTTTTGACGAAAAGGATATTCAGCGTCTCTATGAATTTGCTGCCTACCGTGACGAGCTCTATAAAGAAGATTTGGCTTTGGGAGCCAAGGTATCTGGCCCAGCTCTATCACCAGACTTTGCCTGTCATCATTTGACAGATGGACTGGAAACTAGTTTATGGGCAAGTGGTGCAGAGTTGCCAATCCAATTAGAGCTCGATTTAGAGACACCTAAAACTTTCGATGTGATTGAGCTGAGGGAAGATTTGAAGATGGGGCAACGCATCGCTGCTTTCCATGTTCAGATAGAGTTGGATGGCGTCTGGCAGGAGTTTGGCTCCGGCTATACTGTTGGCTACAAACGTCTCTTACGAGGATCAGTCGTTGAGGCGCAGAAGATACGTGTCATCATTACAGGGGCCCAGGATTTGCCTTTGTTAACTAAGATTTCTCTCTATAAAACTCCTATCTTGTCGAAAAAAGCAAACTCTCAGGATCTAGCTTTTTCTGAGAGCAGTCTAGCTGTGACCAAGGGAGAAAATGCCCACTTTACAGTGAAGCGAAGAGAATCTAGTACTCCTTTAGAAGCTAAGATTTCGATTCAACCAGGGACAGGGGTGCATGGTGTCGCTTATCGGGACGAGATTCAAGTCCTTGCGTTTCAAGCTGGTGAGACTGAAAAAAAGCTAACGCTACCAACCTTGTATTTTGCAGGAGATAAAACCTTGGACTTTTATCTGAATTTGACGCTAGAGGGGCAGCTGGTTGACCAGCTTCAAGTCCAAGTTTCATAAAAGAAGAACCTTTGCGCGATGCAAAGGTTCTTTTGGTTAGGAGTGATTTGGTAGCCAGCTGAGGGTGAAGGTCAGTTGCTCAGCTTTCAAGAGCTCTTGGTGTTGAAGGCTAGATACTATGGTCTTGTCCAATCGGCATTCTTTGACAAAGTTGAAATGGCTGTAGTTTTGCTCGGCATGGATATCCAGCCATTTACCTTCTTTAGCCAGGTAGACACGGAGATGGTCAAAGAGAGGAATTCCGAGATCGTAGCTTGGTTTGCCTGGACAGGTCGGATAGAATCCGAGAGCCGACCAGATGTACCAAGCAGAGAGACTACCATTGTCTTCATCGCCAGGATAGGCTTCCCAGCTTGGGTGAAAGGCTTTCTGACGCAGGGTCTTGATGAGAAGGGCAGTGTAGTCTGGGTAGTTGCTGTAGCGGAAGAGATAGGGAATGTGGAAGCTCGGCTGGTTGGAAATAGCGACTTGTCCAAAAGGAGCAGTAGCCATCTCGCTCATCTCATGAATCTCGTAACCATAGCCAGTGGTCTCAAAGAGGGGAGCATCTTGACAGGCTTTCAAAAGATAGTTGCTGAAGGCTTTCTTTCCGCCCATCAGTTGGATTAAGCCAGGGATGTCGTGTAGAACGCCTAAAGTCGCTTGAATGGTAGAACATTCGGCGTAGTCTCGTCCCCAACTATATAGAGAGAAGTCAGGACGGAAGTTTCCTTGACTGTCTCGCGCTCGCATGTAACATGTCTCAGCATCAAATAGATGGCGGTAATTTTGTGATGTAGCCTTGTAAGTTTCAGCAATGCTATTCTGACCTAGTTTTTCGGCACAGCTGGCGATACAAAAGTCACTATAGGCGTAGTCTAGGGTATGGCTGACGCTTTCGTGGTGGTCGGTAGAGAGGTAACCTAACTCTTGGTATTGGGCTAGCCCGTGGCGACCATTGATGCCGAGAGGGTCGGGCTTGCTGGCTGTTTCAAGCATGGCTTGGAAGAGTTCTTCTTCTAGGTCGGGGGCCATGTCCTTGCAGGCGCTGTCTGCGATAATGCCATCTAGCAGAGTACCAGGCATCATGCCACGTTCATCTGGAGCCAGCCATTTTGGAAGGAAACCAGTATCGCGGTAGCTATTGAGGAAACCTTCTAAAAAGCGGTGATAGTGTTCCGGTATGATCAGGGCAAAGAGGGGGAAGGTGGTGCGGAAGGTATCCCAGAAGCCATTGTTGCTAAAGAGGACGCCGGGCTTGACAGTACCAGTAGCCAGATCCATGTGGATGGCTTGCCCTGATTCATCAATCTCATAAAAAGTCTGCGGAAAGAGAAAGAACCTGTAGAGGCAGTGATCAAAGAAGGTCCTGTCAGACTCTCCTGTTTCTAGCACATCAAAACGATGGAGGAGGTCTTCCCAATCTGCTTTCGCACTTGCTTTACAGCTATCAAAGTCCTTTTGAGGTAGATTAAGCAGAGCTTGAGAAGGTGAGATGAAAGAAGTTGCTAGCTGGATTTCAGCGTGACTATCTGCGAAGTCAATCCGCCAGTCTCCGCTTTCTTGGCTGACTGCAAGAATATCTGTATTCATTTGTAGGGCAGTGAACAGTATCAGCGGATTTTTATTGGTCTCTGTTTTACCTTCTTGTCTTAGGGCCAGAGTCCGCTTATCTACTTGCTTGACTGTCAAGTCATCTGCCACGTGAAGGTAGAGGGAGAGGGCTTTGCCTTGCTTTTGCTCTAGGCGAATAGAAGCGCCGTAGCAAGTTGGTGTCAGTTGGGCTTCAATCTGATAGCGCAGGGAGAAAATCTTCAGATAATGAGGTTGGAAAGAGGCTTTTTCGATATCATAAGAGGACTGGCGGTGAAAGAGACTGTCTCCCCCAAGCTGGCCTGTGACAGGTGTTAGGAGTAGCCAAGAATAGTCGCCAATCCAAGGACTGGGCTGGTGGGTTAATCGAATCCCCTGAAAGATGGGCAGATGCGGATCGAAAAACCAAGCTCCCTCCTGGTCACTGGTCTGGGGTACAAAGTAATTCATCCCAAAAGGCACGCCTGTGTAGGGCAGGGTATTTCCTCGAGAAAAGGCATGCTTGCTAGCAGTCCCAAAGCGGGTATCGATGGTTTCAAGTATTGGTTTCATAGTCTTTCCTTTAGCTGTTTTTCTACATTATATCAGAAAAATGAGGCCTTTAGATATGGGGTTCGAAAGTAAGCAATTTTGTAGAAAAATGACTATCATTTGTGTATGTATTTTCTGTCTCAAAAACTATATACTGAACATGAAACTTGTTTGAAAGAGGAAATTGCACGATGATTTATTCGAAAGAAATTGTTAGAGAGTGGCTGGACGAAGTAGCAGAGCGGGCTAAGGACCATCCGGAGTGGGTGGATGTCTTCGAGCGTTGCTATACAGACACCTTGGACAATACGGTTGAAATCTTAGAAGATGGCTCAACTTTTGTCTTGACTGGGGATATTCCTGCCATGTGGCTTCGGGATTCGACAGCCCAACTCAGACCCTACCTTCATGTGGCTAAAAGAGATCCTCTCTTGCGTCAGACCATTGCTGGTTTGGTCAAGCGTCAGATGACCTTGATTCTCAAGGATCCTTATGCCAACTCCTTCAACATTGAGGAAAACTGGAAGGGCCACCATGAGACAGACCACACCGACCTTAACGGCTGGATTTGGGAGCGTAAGTATGAGGTGGACTCGCTTTGCTATCCTTTGCAGTTGGCTTATCTCCTTTGGAAAGAGACTGGCGAGACCAGTCAGTTTGATGATACTTTTGTCGCAGCGACCAAGGAAATTCTTCATCTCTGGACGGTAGAACAAGACCACAATAACTCTCCTTATCGTTTCGTTCGGGATACAGACCGC
Organism: bacterium; assembly: GCA_905221265.1. Classification (GTDB taxonomy): domain Bacteria; phylum Bacillota; class Bacilli; order Lactobacillales; family Streptococcaceae; genus Streptococcus. The sequence goes on from CAJNCQ010000005.1 coordinate 104,754, forward strand.
AAGGAAGACACTCTGGTAAATGATGGCTTTGGACCTGACTTTGCAGTGACAGGTATGACCTGGTCAGCTTTTCGTCCGAGTGATGACTGCTGCCAGTATAGCTATTTGATTCCGTCCAATATGTTTGCCGTAGTTGTCTTGGGGTATGTGCAAAAAATCTTTGCAGAACTGGATCTAGCTGATAGTCAAAACATCGTGGCAGATGCTAAACGCCTGCAAGCTGAAATCCAAGAAGGGATCGAAAACTATGCCTACACCTCCAACAGCAAGGGCGAAAAGATTTACGCCTTTGAAGTGGATGGTCTAGGAAATGCCAGCATCATGGATGATCCAAATGTACCGAGTCTGCTGGCTGCGCCTTATCTAGGCTACTGCGATATTGACGATGAAGTGTATCAAGCAACTCGTCGGACCATTCTGAGTCCAGAAAATCCATATTTCTATCAAGGGAAATACGCTAGTGGTCTCGGAAGTTCTCATACCTTCTATCGCTATATCTGGCCCATTGCCCTTTCTATCCAAGGCTTGACAACAAGTGATAAGGCAGAGAAAAAATTCTTGCTGGATCAGCTGGTTGCCTGCGATGGTGGAACAGGTGTTATGCACGAAAGCTTCCACGTAGATGACCCAACTCTCTACTCTCGTGAATGGTTCTCTTGGGCCAACATGATGTTCTGTGAGTTGGTCTTGGATTACTTGGATATCCGTTAATACTTTTCGAAAATCTCTTCAAATCAAGTCAGCTTCGCCTTGCCGTAGGTATGGTTACTGACTTCGTCAGTTCTATCTACAACCTCAAAGTAGTGCTTTGAGCAGCCTGCGGCTAGCTTCCTAGTTTGCTCTTTGATTTTCATTGAGTATAAGGAGTGCGCTTTAGTTTCACCGATTCTTGTCAGAATCACACCTTTACATTTAAAACGTTAAAATTTAAGTTAGAATGAGGTTTTACTCATGGAAAATGTTGTAGTTCATATTATCTCACACAGTCACTGGGATCGTGAGTGGTATCTCCCTTTTGAAAGCCACCGGATGCAGTTGGTGGAGCTATTTGACAATCTTTTTGATCTCTTTGAAAATGACCCTGAGTTCAAGAGTTTCCACTTGGACGGTCAAACCATTGTCCTGGATGACTACTTGGAAATTCGCCCTGGAAATCGCGACAAAGTCCAACGTTACATTGACGAAGGCAAACTCAAAATTGGTCCCTTTTACATCTTGCAGGATGATTACTTGATTTCCAGTGAAGCCAATGTCCGCAATACCTTGATTGGTCAAGTAGAATGTGCAAAATGGGGCAAATCCACTCAGATTGGTTACTTCCCAGATACCTTTGGAAATATGGGACAAGCTCCCCAAATCCTTCAAAAATCAGGCATTCACGTGGCAGCCTTTGGGCGTGGTGTCAAGCCGATTGGATTTGACAACCAAGTCCTCGAAGATGAGCAGTTTACTTCCCAGTTTTCAGAAATGTACTGGCAGGGTGCAGACGGAAGTCGTGTTCTCGGTATCCTCTTTGCCAACTGGTACAGTAATGGGAATGAAATTCCAGTGGATAAAGACGAGGCCTTGACCTTCTGGAAACAAAAATTGGCAGACGTACGTGATTACGCTTCGACCAACCAATGGTTGATGATGAACGGATGTGACCACCAGCCTGTACAGCGAAATCTGAGTGAGGCCATTCGTGTGGCAAATGAACTCTTCCCAGATGTGACCTTTGTGCATAGTTCCTTTGATGACTATGTCCATGCAGTAGAAAGTGCTCTACCTGAGCAACTATCTACCGTTACAGGTGAGTTGACAAGTCAGGAAACAGATGGCTGGTACACACTTGCCAATACTTCTTCATCCCGCATTTACCTCAAACAAGCTTTCCAAGAAAATAGCAACCTCCTAGAGCAAGTGGTGGAGCCTTTGACTGTCATCACTGGCGGGCACAACCACAAGGACCAGTTGACCTATGCTTGGAAAGTCCTTCTACAAAATGCGCCACATGACAGTATCTGTGGCTGTAGTATTGACGAAGTTCACCGTGAGATGGAAACACGTTTTGCCAAGGTCAACCAAGTCGGAAACTTCGTTAAGACCAATCTTCTCAACGAGTGGAAGGGTAAAATCGCAACTCACGAAGCCCAAAGCGACCATCTTTTTACGGTCATCAACACAGGCTTGCATGACAAGGTTGACACTGTCAGCACAGTGATTGATGTGGCGACTTGTGATTTCAAAGAATTGCACCCAACAGAAGGCTATAAGAAGATGGCAGCCTTGACCTTGCCAAGCTACCGTGTGGAAGACTTGGAAGGACACGCTGTAGAAGCGAAAATCGAAGATTTAGGAGCTAATTTTGAGTATGATTTGCCAAAAGACAAGTTCCGTCAGGCTCGCATCGCTCGACAAGTGCGCGTGACAGTACCTGTTCATCTGGCACCACTTTCTTGGACAACCTTCCAATTGCTCGAAGGAGAACAAGAACACCGTGACGGTATTTACCAAAATGGAGTGATTGATACGCCATTTGTAACGGTCAGTGTGGATGACAATATCACAGTCTACGACAAGACAACTCATGAAGCTTATGAAGATGTTGTTCGCTTTGAAGACCGTGGTGACATCGGAAATGAGTACATCTATTTCCAACCAAAAGGAACAGAGCCTATCTACGCAGAACTCAAAGGCTGTGAAGTCCTGGAAAATACAGCTCGTTTTGCCAAGATCTTGCTCAAGCATGAATTGACAATTCCAGTAAGTGCAGACGAAAAACTGGATGCAGAACAAAGAGGAATCATCGAGTTTATGACGCGTGAAGCTGGACGCTCAGAAGAATTGACAAGCATTCTTCTTGAAACAGAGATGACCGTCTTTGTTGACAATCCACAAATCCGCTTCAAGACTCGCTTTACTAACACCGCTAAAGACCACCGTATCCGTCTCTTGGTCAAGACTCATAATATGCGTCCAAGCAATGATTCTGAAAGCATTTATGAGGTGGTGACACGACCAAATAAACCAGCGGCTTCATGGGAAAATCCTGAAAATCCTCAACACCAACAAGCCTTTGTCAGCCTTTATGATGATGAAAAAGGAGTGACGGTGGCTAATAAAGGATTGCACGAGTATGAAATCCTTGGAGATGATACCATTGCAGTGACCATTCTTCGTGCCTCAGGTGAGCTAGGTGACTGGGGTTACTTCCCAACACCAGAGGCTCAGTGCTTGCGTGAGTTTGAAGTCGAGTTTGCTCTGGAATGCCACCAAGCCCAAGAACGCTTCTCAGCCTTCCGTCGTGCCAAAGCCTTTCAAACACCATTCACTAGTCTTCAAGTTGCTAAACAAGAAGGAAGTGTTGCTGCGACTGGTAGCCTCTTGAGTCATGCGGCACTCAGCTTACCACAGGTTTGCCCAACAGCCTTTAAAGTGGCGGAAAATGAAGAAGGATATGTACTTCGTTACTACAATATGAGCCAAGAAAATGTGCGCATATCTGAACACCAACAAACCATTTTGGACTTGCTTGAACGACCATATCCCGTTCATTCAGGACTCTTAGCACCACAAGAAATTCGCACAGAATTGATCAAAAAAGAAGACATTTAACAGTTTTAAAGTGTTTGATAACTAATACTATGAGATAGAAAGGAGGGGCGAAAGAGTAAGGACTAACTGCTGATTCGCCCCTTTTTATGGGAAGAACAATGACCATTGCAACTATTGATATCGGAGGGACTGGGATTAAGTTTGCCAGTCTGACTCCTGATGGAAAAATACTAGATAAGACAAGTACACCGACACCAGAAACCCTAGAAGATTTACTGGCATGGCTAGACCAACGTCTGTCGGAGAAAGATTATAAGGGCATTGCCATGAGCGTCCCAGGCGCGGTCAATCAAGAAACAGGTGTGATTGAGGGAATCAGTGCCGTCCCTTACATCCATGGCTTTTCTTGGTATGAGGCCCTTGCTCATCATCAGCTACCTGTCCATCTAGAAAATGATGCCAACTGTGTTGGACTTAGTGAACTGTTGGCTCACCCAGAGATTGAAAATGCGGCCTGTGTCGTGATTGGGACAGGGATTGGTGGGGCCATGATTATCAATGGCAAGCTTCACCGAGGTCGTCATGGCTTGGGGGGAGAGTTTGGCTATATGACAACCATTGCACCTGCTGAAAAACTCAACAACTGGTCGCAACTAGCGTCAACTGGCAATATGGTGCGATACGTGATTGAAAAATCTGGTCAGACTGACTGGGACGGTCGCAAGATTTACCAAGAGGCCGCAGCAGGCAATGTTCTTTGTCAAGAAGCTATTTTGCGCATGAACCGTAATCTGGCGCAAGGCTTGCTCAATATTCAGTATCTCATCGACCCAGATGTCATTAGCCTAGGTGGCTCCATCAGTCAGAATCCAGACTTTATCCAAGGTGTCAAGAAGGCTGTCGGTAACTTTGTCGAGACCTACGAAGAATACACGGTCGCACCTGTTATCCAGGCCTGCACCTATCATGCAGATGCCAATCTCTACGGTGCCCTTGTCAACTGGCTACAGGAGGAAAATCAGTGGTAAGATTTACAGGACTTAGTCCCAAACAAACTCAGGCAATCGACTTGCTGATAAAACATATCTCTTTACCAGATGTGGAAGTGGCTGTCACTCAGTCTGACCAAACGTCTATCTCGATTATAGGTCAAGGTGGACACTATCAACTAACCTATCGCAAACCTCACCAACTTTACCGTGCCTTGTCAGTGCTAGCAACAGCTCTAGCAGAAGCTGACAAAGTAGAGATTGAAGAGAAGGCGGCTTATGAAGATTTGGCCTACATGGCAGACTGTTCTCGAAATGCGGTGCTGAATGTGGCTTCTGCCAAGCAGATGATTGAGGTCTTGGCTCTCATGGGCTACTCAACCTTTGAGCTCTACATGGAAGACACCTACCAGATTGAGGGGCAGCCATACTTTGGTTATTTCCGTGGGGCTTATTCAGCTGAAGAGTTACAGGAAATCGAAGCCTATGCCCAGCAGTTTGATATGACCTTTGTGCCTTGTATCCAGACCTTGGCCCACTTGTCAGCCTTCGTCAAATGGGGTGTCAAAGAAGTGCAAGAACTCCGTGATGTAGAGGACATTCTCCTTATCGGTGAAGAAAAGGTGTATGACCTGATTGACGGCATGTTTGCCACTCTATCTAAACTGCAGACTCGCAAGGTCAATATCGGGATGGATGAAGCCCACTTGGTTGGCTTGGGACGCTACCTCATCTTGAACGGTGTTGTGGACCGTAGTCTTCTCATGTGCCAACACTTGGAGCGCGTATTGGATATTGCAGACAAATATGGTTTCCACTGCCAAATGTGGAGTGACATGTTCTTCAAACTCATGTCAGCAGATGGCCAGTACGACCGTGACGTGGAGATTCCAGAGGAAACGCGTGTCTACCTAGACCGTCTCAAGGACCGTGTAACCTTGGTTTACTGGGATTATTATCAGGATAGCGAAGAAAAATACAACCGTAATTTCCGCAACCATCACAAGATTAGCCAAGATATTGCCTTTGCAGGGGGAGCTTGGAAGTGGATCGGTTTCACACCCAACAACCATTTCAGTCGTCTCATCGCTATCGAGGCCAACAAAGCCTGTCGTGCTAATCAGATAAAAGAAGTCATCGTGACGGGTTGGGGGGACAATGGTGGTGAGACAGCTCAATTTTCTATCCTGCCAAGCTTGCAAATCTGGGCAGAACTTAGCTACCGCAATGACCTAGACCGTTTGTCTGCCCACTTCAAGACCAATACAGGTCTATCAGTTGAGGAATTCATGCAGATTGACCTAGCTAACCTCTTGCCAGACCTGCTAGGTAATCTCAGTGGCATCAATCCCAACCGCTATGTCTTTTATCAGGATGTTCTCTGCCCTATTCTTGACAGACACATGACACCTGAACAGGACAAACCACACTTCGCTCAAGCAGCTGAGACGCTTTCTGAAATCAAAGAAAAAGCAGGTTCCTACTCTTATCTCTTTGAAACTCAGGCCCAGTTGAACCAGATTTTAAGTAGCAAAGTCGATGTAGGACGACGCATTCGTCAAGCCTACCAAACAAACGATAAAGAAAGTCTGAAAGGAATCGCCAGACAAGAATTACCAAAACTCAGAAGCCAAATCGAACACTTCCATACCCTCTTTAGCCAACAATGGCTGAAAGAAAACAAGGTCTTTGGTTTGGATACGGTCGATATCCGTATGGGCGGACTCTTGCAACGAATCAAGCGCGCAGAGAGTCGCATAGAGGCTTATCTGGCAAATCAGATTTCCCGCATCGAAGAATTAGAAGTCGAAATCCTTCCGTTTAATGATTTTTATGGAGACAAGGACTTCGCAGCAACTACAGCCAATCAGTGGCATACCATTGCGACAGCTTCGACCATTTATACGACATAGGCTAGGCATTTATCACAAACAGTTAAACATCTCCTTTTAAATACATGGAGATGTTTTTTGATTTGGAGATAGGGAAGGAGTATAATGAAGGTAGAAAGATAGTTTGGAGGTCTGACCATGAAAAAGCTACTACTAGTCCTAGCTACTAGCATGCTAGTCTTATCTGCCTGCCATAAAACGACAGAGGATGGAGCAACTAGTCCGTCCATACCAAGGGAGCAACAAACCAAGGAGACAACCAACTATTTTCACTATTTAGCAGATTCCTATCAAAAGGCTCTTTCGCACGAAAAAGAATCCAAGGATACAACTGTTCAGTCACCTATGGCTGCTACAGTTGCAGCCATGGAAGAACTTGAGTTATCTAATCCGACTGATCAAGCCTTGATTATGAAGAATTATTTGGATTTTCAGAAGCTCATTCAATACGATACTGAAAAGTGGGAGGAAGAGTTTGCAAGCTGGGCTTCTTCTATGGGGCAGTCCTATCATAGACTAGAGCATGCAAACTTTGATAAAAAAATGAACTAATCAAAAAATTAGAAGCTACAACAGTCTCTCAGAAAAGTGTCAAATGGAATGTTTTTGGAGTATCGAGTGACAATGCTTATGACTACTTGATTTTGGATGCTTACTATGACAAGCAGAACAAACATTTCTACTTGTTTACACTGAAAGATGGGCAAGCACAGGTCTTGCATGCCGATAAGACACTGGAAACTATCCCTACTGCAAACTTTGAAGAGACTGAAAACACAGATTTAGCGCAACGTTTTAAGGAGTTTCTTTCCAAAACTAGTGTAACTACAGAGAGCGAGCCAGATACAGATAATAGTTCTTTAATAGAAAAGATAAAAACAGCCATGGAATCCTACTCGGATAGTAAAGGTGAAAGATTTAAGTCAACTAACTTAGCAACATATGGTCACTACTATGGACTAGCAGTACCAGACCAGATAATGCAATTTGGGCAAGTGGATGGGATGAATTATACTTTTAAATGGTATGGCTATATTGCTGGTTCTGGTTCTGGGAGGTTTGATATCCTAGCTTGCTATGTGAATGAAGCAGAGACAGAGGTGATTCTCTTTGGCTACAAGGATGGTAATCCTGCTCTTTTACACACCGAAGGACAGCCGGAGATTGAGAAGAACGAATCAGGGGCTATCATAAATGCTCAGGTTCATTTTGTTGTGTTTCATCATCCAGTATTGGAACAAGTTTTCAATCAGTAAAGCGGAAATACACTTATCGTATGCAGAGTGTTTCTCGTGAAACCTATTTCTTATAAAAAACTTCTCCACATAAAATAATTTGTGGAGTTTTTTCTATAATTAGTAGTTTAAACTGACCTTCAAATAGGAGTATACTAATAATGTAATCGTTATCAAACCTAAAAATTCGATAGAATCAGTTTTTAGGAATAAAAAGGGAGGAAATTATGAAAAAGTTTTCAAAGACCTTGAGAGATAACTGGATCTTTCTCTTGATGGTTTTACCAGGGGCTCTCTGGCTGATTCTATTCTTCTACATTCCAGTATTTGGGAATGTGGTCGCCTTTAAAGACTACCATATGACCAGTAATGGTTTCATAGATAGTATTGTGAATAGTAAATGGGTCGGGTTAGATAATTTCAGATTCTTGTTTAGTTCAAAAGATGCCTTTATCATCACTCGAAATACCGTTCTTTACAATCTCGGCTTCATCTTTATCGGTTTGATTGTATCAGTAGGGATTGCCATCATCCTCAGCGAGCTTCGCTCTAAGAGAATGGTTAAGATTTTCCAAACGTCTATGTTGTTCCCTTACTTCTTGTCATGGGTTATCATCAGTTTCTTTACAGATGCCTTCCTAAACATTGACAAAGGGGTTTTCAACCATTTCCTAACCTCCATTGGCATGAAGGAAGTCAACTTCTACGCTGACTTAGGCATTTGGCCATATCTTCTCCTTTTCCTTGGTATTTGGAAAGGCTTTGGATATAGCAGTGTCATGTACTATGCGACGATCATGGGAATTGATCCAACCTACTACGAAGCAGCAACAGTGGACGGGGCTAGCAAGTGGCAACGCATTCGCAATGTAACCATTCCTCAGTTGACTCCGCTTGTAACAGTCTTGACCATCCTTGCAGTCGGAAATATCTTCCGTGCAGACTTCGGTCTCTTCTATCAAATCCCACACAATGCTGGTCAGCTTTACAATGTAACCAACGTTTTGGACGTATATGTCTTTAATGGTTTGACTCAGACAGCAGATATCGGTATGGCTTCAGCAGCTGGTCTTTATCAATCCGTTGTCGGCTTGATCCTGGTTATCCTATCAAACTTGCTTGCAAGACGAGTTGATCCAAACTCAGCTTTGTTCTAGAAAGGAGGAGAATATGGCAGAAAAGAAAATTAAAAAAGAAAAAATCGATAATGTCGGCATTCACTCCTTTAGTAAGAAGGCAGATATCTTCTTTAGTATCATCTCTGGTTTGATTGCTCTTTCTTGTATCTTGCCCTTTATCTTCGTTATCATCATTTCGGTGACAGACGAAAAGAGCATCCTCCAGTATGGATATAGCTTTTTCCCATCACAGTTTGGATTAGATGGTTTTGAGTTCTTGGCTCAGTTTAAGGATAAAATCCTCCAAGCGCTCTTTATCTCAGTCTTTGTAACAGTAGTCGGGACAGTGACCAACGTCTTCATCACAACCACTTATGCCTACGCCATCTCACGGACAACCTTTAAGTACCGCAGATTCTTTACGATCTTTGCCCTTCTTAGTATGTTGTTCAATGCTGGTTTGGTACCAGGCTATATCGTGGTGACTCGTTTGCTTCAACTTGGTGATACGGTTTGGGCCCTGATTGTTCCAATGCTCCTCTCACCATTCAACATCATCTTGATGCGTTCCTTCTTCAAGAAGACCATTCCAGAAGCTATTCTCGAATCCGCTCGTATCGATGGAGCCAGTGAAGCTCGGATCTTCTTCCAGATCTGTTTGCCATTGTCACTTCCAGGTATCGCAACTATCACGCTTTTGACAGCACTTGGTTTCTGGAACGACTGGTTCAACGCCCTTCTTTACATCAAGAGTGATAACTTGTATCCATTGCAATATTTGCTCATGCAAATTCAGCAAAATATGGACTACATTGCAAAAGCAGTCGGCCTATCTGGCCAACTGGGGGTTGCTCTACCGAAAGAAACAGGTCGTATGGCCATGGTTGTTGTTGCAACCCTTCCAATCGCGATTCTGTACCCATTCTTCCAACGCTACTTTGTTAAAGGGTTGACGATCGGTGGTGTGAAAGAATAGCACTTACTGAGAAACACCGTTTCTCCCTTCCCAACTTCATCTTAGTGGCTGAAGTTACAAATTATTAAATCGTTTATAAGTTTAAAAATAAAAAAGGAGTTTTTATCATGAAAAACTGGAAAAAATATGCTTTTGCATCTGCTAGCGTAGTCGCTTTGGCTGCAAGCCTTGCCGCTTGTGGAAACCTTTCAGGTAACAACAAAAAAGCTGCTGACTCAGCTTCAGGTGACAAACCTGTTCTTAAAATGTACCAAATCGGTGACAAACCAGACAACTTGGATGAATTGCTAGAAAATGCCAACAAAATCATCGAAGAAAAAGTTGGTGCTAAATTGGATATCCAATACCTTGGATGGGGTGACTACGGTAAGAAAATGTCAGTTATCACATCATCAGGTGAAAACTACGATATCGCTTTTGCAGATAACTATGTTGTAAATGCTCAAAAAGGTGCTTACGCTGACTTGACTGATTTGTACAAGAAAGAAGGAGCAGAGCTTTACAAAGCACTTGACCCAGCTTACATCAAAGGGAACACTGTAAACGGTAAGATTTACGCTGTTCCAGTTGCAGCCAACGTTGCATCATCTCAAAACTTTGCCTTTAACGGCGCTCTTCTTGCCAAATATGGCATTGACATTTCAGGTGTCACTTCATACGAAACACTTGAACCAGTCTTGAAACAAATCAAAGAAAAAGCTCCAGACGTAGTACCATTTGCGGTTACGAAGAACTTCATCCCATCTGATAACTTTGACTACCCAGTACCAAACGGACTTCCATTCGTTATCGACCTTGAAGGAGACACTACTAAGATTGTAAACCGTTACGAAGTGCCTCGTTTCAAAGAACACTTGAAGACTCTTCACAAATTCTATGAAGCTGGATACATTCCAAAAGACGTAGCAACAAGCGACACTTCATTTGACCTTCAACAAGATACTTGGTTCGTTCGTGAAGAAACAGTAGGACCAGCTGACTACGGTAACAGCTTGCTCTCACGTGTTGCTAACAAAGACATCCAAATCAAACCAATCACTAACTTTATCAAGAAAAACCAAACAACACAAGTTGCTAACTTTGTCATCTCAAACAACTCTAAGAACAAAGAAAAATCAATGGAAGTGTTGAACCTCTTGAACACTAACCCAGAACTCTTGAACGGTCTTGTTTACGGTCCAGAAGGTAAGAACTGGGAAAAAGTTGAAGGTAAAGAAAACCGTGTCCGCGTACTTGATGCCTACAAAGGAAACACTCACATGTCAGGTTGGAACACTGGTAACAACTGGATCCTTTACATCAACGAAAACGTTACAGACCAACAAATTGCAGATTCTAAGAAACAATTGGCAGAAGCTAAGGAATCTCCAGCACTTGGATTCATCTTTAACACTGACAGTGTGAAATCTGAAATCTCAGCAATCTCTAACACAATGCAACAATTCGATACAGCTATCAACACTGGTACTGTAGACCCAGATAAAGCTATTCCAGAATTGATGGAAAAATTGAAATCTGAAGGTGCTTACGAAAAAGTATTGAATGAAATGCAAAAACAATACGACGAATTCTTGAAAAACAAAAAATCATAAGATTGATTGATTTCGTGTATTCATTCCTAATTCCTAAAAATGTGATCACTGCCTTCCTTAGTTCTCTAGGGGAGGTAGTGATTTTTAGGATGTAAAAATGAAAAGAGTGGTTCTTAGGGTTTATACGATGTGATACACATACATCTATAGGGGATTTATTATGAAAAAATATCGCCTTCTTTTCAAAATGAGTGCTGTCTTCTCTTACCTATTTTTCGTATTTGGTCTTTCTCAGCTGACTCTTATCGTCCAAAACTATTGGCAATTTTCTTCTCAGATAGGAAATTTCTTCTGGATTCGAAATATCCTGAGTTTGCTATTTAGTGGAGTCATGATTGGGATTCTTGTTAAGACAGGCCATGGCTATCTCTTTCGCGTTTCGAGAAAAAAATGGCTCTGGTATTCAATCCTAACAGCCCTAGTAGCGGTAGCTCATATATTTTTTAATATTCAAACAGCTAAACATGTCCAGTCAACTGCTGAAGGTTGGGCCGTATTGATCGGTTATAGTGGGACTAATTTTGCCGAGCTGGGTATCTATATAACTCTGTTCTTTTTGGGACCATTGATGGAAGAGTTGCTCTATAGAGGATTACTTCAACACGCCTTCTTTAAAGATTCGAGATTTGGTCTTGATTTGCTTCTTCCGTCCATTTTGTTTGCTCTCCCTCATTTTTCAAGCCTGCCTAGTCTGTTAGATATCTTCGTCTTTACAACATTTGGAATCATCTTTGCTGGTTTGACCCGCTATACCAAGAGCATTTATCCTTCCTATGCGGTGCATGTGATCAATAATATTGTAGCGACATTACCATTTTTGCTGACTTTTTTACATAGGGTGTTTGGGTAAAATACTGGCGCGAGAGTGAAGAATTATAGTTTTTCAATTTATAAGCGAGTTTCAGGAGGAAAATGAGTATGACACCATTAAAATGGTTTGCTGGAGGAAGTGAAAGACGTTGTGAAGCGATGACCATCATTGATTATCTATTGGAAGATATAAAGGCTGCGCCTCAACTTGCTCCCCTGAAAAATCAGTTAGTGATTTATAAAAAACGATTAGAGGATGATGGGACCTCTACTCCATTTATTCTAAGCCAAATGAACGTTGACATCTCACGTGTGTTAATTGACAACAAGCTGATTCTGTCAGAAAGTCAAGCTAAGCAAATAAAAAAATTGAGAGAATTATCTGCGATTCGGTATGGTTACTGATGAAGTGCAGTGGCAGGTCTCTCTATATAATTTCCGGTCAAATAAATTGCATTCGTTTTCCTGAGTGGGTATACTAGTATAGTTGAATGAAAAATTCTGAAAATTTAAGAATAGAAAAGAGAACAAATCTTATGGCAAAAGATATTCGTGTCTTACTTTACTACCTTTATACTCCAATTGAAAACGCAGAGCAATTTGCGGCAGATCACTTGGCTTTCTGTAAATCAATCGGTCTCAAAGGCCGTATCCTAGTCGCTGACGAGGGGATTAACGGGACCGTTTCAGGTAACTACGAAACAACTCAAAAATACATGGACTATGTTCACAGCCTCCCAGGCATGGAAGACCTCTGGTTCAAGATTGACGAAGAAAGTGAACAAGCCTTCAAGAAGATGTTTGTTCGCTACAAGAAAGAAATTGTTCACCTTGGTTTGGAAGACAACGACTTTGACAACGATATCAACCCACTTGAAACAACAGGTGCTTACTTGTCTCCAAAAGAGTTCAAAGAAGCCCTTCTTGACGAAGACACAGTGGTCCTTGACACACGTAACGATTATGAGTACGACCTAGGACACTTCCGTGGGGCTATCCGTCCAGACATCCGCAACTTCCGTGAGTTGCCACAATGGGTCCGTGATAACAAGGAAAAATTCATGGACAAGCGTGTCGTAGTTTACTGTACAGGTGGAGTTCGTTGTGAGAAATTCTCAGGCTGGATGGTCCGTGAAGGCTACAAAGATGTCGGCCAATTGCACGGAGGAATCGCAACCTATGGTAAAGACCCAGAAGTTCAAGGTGAGCTTTGGGATGGGAAAATGTACGTCTTTGACGAGCGTATCGCAGTCGATGTTAATCATGTCAACCCAACCATCGTAGGGAAGGACTGGTTTGATGGAACACCATGTGAACGCTATATCAACTGTGGAAATCCCTTCTGTAACCGTCGTATCTTAACATCAGAAGAAAATGAAGACAAGTACCTTCGTGGATGCTCACACGAGTGCCGTGTTCACCCACGCAACCGCTATGTTTCAGAAAATGAATTGACACAAGCAGAAGTGATCGAGCGCCTAGCTGCTATCGGTGAAAGCTTGGATCAAGTCGCTACAGTATAAAGCAAACAGCCCTTAGGGGCTGTTTTTCTATGCTTTTTATCTAAAAATCTAAAATTTGTTTCTGTATCTTTCAGGAAAATAGGGTATACTATGTGTAAACGATTTCAAAGGAGGCCAGTTATGGCGAAAACATTTTTTATCCCAAATAAAGAAAGCATTCTAGGACAACAGGAGGTCTTGACTGCCAAGTCTATCTTGGCCTTGGTGGAGGGCTTGGAGTCACACAGTTATGATGCGGTCTATCTCCGTCAGTCGCTTAATCGTCTCGAGTATATCGAGTGTGGGATTGTAGGCCAGTCGCAATTTCTCTTTAAAGTGAACTATGCGGATAGCCGAAAAGGTTATCAAGTGGTGATTCCAGACTTCCTTACCAGAGCGGACTGGGAGATTGTAGAAGCTCTCCTCCAAGCCTTATCGAGCAAGTTGGGGCAAGTGGTAGAAGGATTAGAAGGGTTTGATTTTGAAGCTTATTTCCGACAAACAGTTCAGAATTATCTAGCGGATAGGGCGGCTCATCTAGTATATTGCCAAGGGCTTTTGTCCCCTATCTATCTCAACAAGGAATACCTCGAGAGCTTTTTGGCTGAGGATGGATTGGCACGTTTTGAAGAGTTGGTCAAGAAGGTTCAAGGCTCTGATGCCTACCTTGCCAGTGTAAAATTTTACCCAGACGCCCAAGGTAAGGTGCACGGTATCTACCACCTAGCCCAGGGAGTCAAGACAATTTTACCTAAGGAGCCCTTTGTACCAGCACCTTATACCGAGCAGTTGGCAGGCAAGGAGCTTGTTTGGGAGATTGATCTAGTGAAGATTTCTGGTGATGGGTCCAAAGCAGAAGACTATGAATCCATCGCTTGTCTAGACTACGAAAAATTCCTAGAGTCACTACCAACAGCATTTTACCACCAACTAGATGCCAATCAATTAGAAGTACAAGCCATTTTGGGAAAAGATTTTGAGGAATTGGCAAGCATCGAGTAGGCCTTGTTTAAAAAAGAGTAAGTATAAAAATCCCTGTCATTAACAAATGGCAGGGATTTTGGTTAAAAGAAGGTCAGGATGCGAAGGTAGTCAACTGTCAGCGCGAGCTCTGCAATGAAGAAGGGTAAGAGAATAGCGCCATCAAGTAAGACAGCTAGCAAGAATCGATAAAATGGGTCGAGGCTACTGGTCTTACTTGGCTTACTAATCACAAAGAGATTGCCGAGGGCAAAGATGACCATGCTTAGAAGAGTGAGGATACCAGCAAATCGTAAGCCACCAAAGAGTGCAAAGAAACTTGCTAGAGCCGTTAGGACAAGCGGGATAGCAAAGAGTCTGCTATAACGATCGCAAGCTTCTTGGAATGTGAAGTCGCTCTCCTGGTCCAGCACACGCCGGACGGTAAATCCTCCCAAAATGATAGAAAAGTAAAATAGAGCGCTAGCGACCAAGATAGAGAGTCCAGCAAAAAGATCTAAAGGTGGAAGCTGGTTAGGATAACTATTAGCCATAGAAATCATATAGCCATAGTAGAGGTGCTTGATATGATAGATACTAAAGAAAAGGTTAATCGAAGATAGCAAGGTGAGTAGGCCAAAGACACTGTAACGATGCTTTTGGTCCGTAGTCTTGCTAGCAGTTGGTTTTTGGATAGCATCCAGCAGCCAAGTCCAAAACAGTGCGATTTCTTCTTTGAATCGGGCAGTTTTACGAGGGTCAATATCTGGGATATAGGGGCTTTCTAAAGCCTTGCTGAGGATGCTTTTTTCTTTTACAGAGTTTTCTTGGCTGCGATCCTCTTCCTCTTTCACTTCTTCCTGTTCCTCAGTTTGGTTTTCCTCGATTATTTCGGGAGTTTCCTCCTCATGCGTTTCCAGCTCTTTAGGTGAGACAGAAGTTTCTTCGTTTACTTGTAGTTCGGTCTCCACAGTTTCCGTAGTTTCTGGCTCGTTGGGCTGATTTTCCGATTTCGTCTGAGGTGATTTCTTCTCAAGATCGGCACTTTCAAACCATTCTTGTGTCATGATGGAACCTCCTTTTTTATGGTTGTTTTCTACTTTTAGACTAGCAGATGAAAGCGTTTTTGTCAATGGTTCGTAGAAGGAGATGGCTAATCCTCATCTTTTAGAAGAAAGATATCCCCGTCGGCTCGTGCAATGAGTTGATTCTTGACTTCTGCTTTTTCAGTTTTGTAGGGGTTGGTTAAGCGTTCATATTGGTTATTCTCCCCTTTTTTGACAGAGTGTCGTCCCTCTCTTTTAAAATGGATAATGGAGCCATGTTTAGCTGCGAGATTGAGGTTGATTCGTTGCCGCTCTTCTTTGGTGAGAATAAGGTTTAAGTCTGATCTAGCTTCTAACTCAACCTTGCCGTGGATTTGGATATCTTCAACATGGAGATGTCTCCCTTCTGTCTTGACCTGACTATCTGTCAGTTCTGTTTTAAAGATATTGATGATATTGGGCGTTGTGAATTTGCTGTTTTTGATACGACTTCCTTCGATTCGGAGGAGATAGCCGTTTGTATTGAGGGTCGCATTTTCAAGGCTAGCATTTATGATAGTGGTCTGTCCACGATTGGCTGAGACGGTGATAGCTTGCAGCTTTCTTCCTTTCGGTAGGGAGAGAACGACTTCGTCAAAACGGTGAGAATAACTGCTGGCAATACGAAGTAGGCCTTCGATTCCTGAGCCGAGAAAACGATGTTGGGAGGCTTGTTTGTCAGTGACGCTCAGTGTTTTGTCACTCATGCCAGTAGTCAGATCGTGACGACCAGACACGGAAGGATGATAGCTGATATGGATCTTGTCATCTACAGACTCTGTGATGGTTAGGCTGTGTTCTTCAAGGGTCAAATCAAGTTTTTCCACTTCATTTCCAAAGGTCACTTCTTCGATACGATTGTCATAGACGGGGTCTTTTGACATGGCAAGCAAACTTTGAATACCATTGGACTGGGCGCCTACAATGATCATGATAAAACCAAGGATTGTAGAAACCACACCAAAAATGAGAAATCCTTTCGTCAATTTACGCATGTCTGTCACCTCTCTTTCCTTTTTTAAGAATCCATTGCACCAAGCGGACGACCAGAAGACCAAAGAAACGAGCTACATAGGAGATGCCTAATAGAACAAGAGAAGAAGCACCGATAGCAAGCAAACCAGCCCCGAAAATCAAAATAAAGGCAGATTTGGCTTCGACCAGAACACTAAAGCTCTCTATGATAAAGAGTCCGCCCAGCAGGATACCCGTCACAGAGACGGTAAAGAAGGCTAGAATGACAGCGGCCGCTGCGATAAAAAGTCCGATAATGGTTAAGATAATTGCAATTCCAACAGGAATGCCGATAGGGGCTGCTAGTAAGGCCAAGAGGGCAATGTGTAGCAGTTGACGGTCATTCTTTTGAGCAGGTGCCTCATTGACTTTCTTGTCGAGGAGGTTAGAGAGGACATCGTGGGCTGCTTCTTTTGGTGTTCCCAGACTGGCGATGAGCTCCTCTTCACCCTCTGAACCTGCATCGTCAAATAGTTCCTTAAAGTAGTCCATGGCTTCGATGCGGTCAGCTTCAGGCAATTTATTGAGATAGGTTTCTAACTGAGTCAGATAGTCAGTTCTTGTCATGGCGGATACTCCCTTCTATGATGCCGTTGACGGTGTCGGTATAGAGTGTCCACTCTTCCTTTAGAGTAACGAGCTGCTCTACGCCCCGATTAGTCAAGGAGTAGTATTTGCGCATACGCCCCTGAAACTCTCTAGAGTAGGTGGTCAGAAAGCCACTGGCTTCCAATTTTTTGAGAATAGGATAGAGCGTAGATTCTTTGATATTGGCGATGAGCTTAATGGTTTGGCTAATCTCATAACCATAAGAATCCCCCTGCTCCAGTACAGCCAAGATGAGAAACTCGATCAAGGCAGAGGATGTTGGGAAGTACATGGGAAACCTCCTTTATATTATATAAAAATTTTATATATACTCTTTTCAAATATATTGTATCTCAAGTTGAAAGCCCTGTCAAGAAATATGTGTAAAAATTTTATATATAAAAAACTCCTAGTAAAAACTAGAAGTTTAGAGGATGTTGTCAGACTTTATCTAAATTTTATCGTAGATTTTTTATAATCAATATTTTCATCCAATAGTTTTAGTAAAGGAGTTACATACTCAGGATTCGGAAACTTAGGACCGAAAATGACTTCACCGATTTGAAGTGGATTATCTCGCTCTACATAAAGTTTGCCTATTCCAGAAGTTTTATCAATTTTGATTTCCTTATTGCTAGGATCTAGGTTCGCATAGCGTAAGATACGAAGTTCGTCCTCATACTTGTAATCCACAGATTTAAACAAGTAACGAATCTCCTCTATACAGTCAGAAATTGCTTTTTTATAAAAATCATCTCCTTTGTTCAAATCCTTATCTATTTTTTCCTTTAAAGCTTCCAAGAATTCTTCTAATTTTTTGATTTCATCGTCGTTGAAGAGTTCCGTTTTTTCTATGCTAAACTCACCACCTGAATCATTGACATAGGCTATTCGGTAGAGATAATCTACATTTCCTTTTGAACCATTACCCTTTTCTTCAGAATTCGGTTCAGTTCCTTCGTCATTAACAGTATCGGCTAAATCATCCTTCTCACTCTGAAAGATAGATTTTTCAAAACCGCTATTTAATTCAGATTTAATTAAAGACATCTTATCAGAAAATTCTAAAGAGATTTTTTCTTGACGCCAAGAAACATCATTGAAGGATGAAAATCTAGAAAAATCATCTTCCCTAAGTACAATACAAACACCTTTGGCATCATCACCATACTGGGACCACATGGCTAAATCATCCGTTTTAATCGTAAAGCTCATTAAAAACCATGAACTTGGCTCCAAAGCATCTCGTCTATCTAAACCCAAGATCTTTTCTATGATGATACCTTCCTCAGGATCATTCATATAATTCGCATTATTCAAACGAGTTTTTCCAGATATGGAAAAGTTTGATCCCTCCTTCTGATTCAATAGATTTTGAAGCACACTCCCTTTGGTGTAGTGCCCAAATTTAAAATTCTTCTTTTTGCTTTTATCTTTCAATCCTAGTTGATACTTAATTTTTTGAACATACTGGTAAATAGACAGTAAGTTTTTTAGTTCATCCGAGTCTTCTTTATAACGCTCTGCCCATGTTTGTAAAATAGCATATTTAGTATTATTTAAAATACCTTCTCTTAGGATAAAGTTGAATAGCTTGTACTCATCACTGTCACAAACATTATCATTACTAAAAAATAAATCATCAAAATTTTGTAACATAAATTTGGAAAATTGTTCATAGAGATTTTTAATTGTTTCTGTGGTTTGAAGACGTTTATCTGAATCCGTTTGATGATTAAATAAGCTTGTTAATAATATACTATATATAAAAGCAATTTCTTTGGATTTTGGAAATTTTTGTTGCAATTTTTCTAATTTTTTAGCAGTAGTCTCTAGTCCCTTCAACTTAGTCTGCTTATTTGATAAATTGAATAAAATCAGGGCATATGGCAAAGCTATATCATGTGAATCCTGGAATTTTTGTTGCAATTTTTCTAATTTTTCAGCAGAAGTTTCCAGCTCTTTTAATTCCGTCTGCTCGATTGATAAATTAACCAAAATCTTAGCATACTGCAAAGCTATATCATGTGAATCCTGGAATTGTTGTTGCAAGACTTGTAATTTCTCAGCAGTAGTCTCCAACTCTTTTAATTCCGTCTGCTCTATTGATAAATTGAACAAAATCATGGCATACGGCAAAGCTATATCAGGCGAATCCTGGAATTGTTGCTGTAATCTCTCTAATTTTTCGACAGTAGCCTTCCATTCCTTCAATTCAGTTTGCTTGGTTGACAAATTGACCAAAATCATGGCATACGGCAAAGCTATATCAGGCGAATCCTGGAATTGTTGCTGTAAGACTCGTAATTTTTCAGCAGTAGTCTCTAGTTCCTTCAACACAGTCTGCTTGATTGATAAATTGAACAAAATCTGAGCATACTGCAAAGCTATATCATGTGAATTCTGGAATTGTTGCTGTAAGACTCGTAATTTTTCAGCAGAGGTCTCTAGTTCCTTCAACTCAGTTTGCTCGGTTGACAAATTGAACAAAATCATGGCATACG